>JAVVFI010000001.1:0-42665 GCA_032250555.1 Sedimentisphaerales bacterium | reverse complement strand
GGATGTTTCACCAACTACAACACCCGTACCGTGATCGACAAAGAAGTTTTTGCCTATCTTGGCTCCGGGATTTATATCGATCCCTGTCTTTGAATGGGCGCATTCAGTCATTATCCTTGGAATTAACGGTACTTGTTTTAGATACAGCTCGTGAGCAATGCGATAGGTGGCAATCGCCATGATACAGGGATAACTTATCACAATTTCCTCAAAAGACTTTGCCGCAGGGTCTCCACCGAAGGCCGCACCGACATCACCTTTTAACAGCTCTCTGATTTTCGGAAGTTTTGACAGCAAATGTTGTGTAGCCTTTTCCGCCATTGACCGGCAATCACAGCCTTCGCACTTCTTAATTCTGCACTGGTATTGAAAAGCCCGTTCTATCTGTTCCGAAAGCTCTGTATAGACCTGACAGAGAATATCACCGACGATGAAACTGATATTTGATTTCGTTACCGTTCTTGTTCCTGTATAGCCGGGGAAAAGGACCTCAGTCAGTAACTCAAGGATTTTCAAAATCTTTCGTCGGATTGGCAGATTAGAGACATCAATGAAATTTATACCGGTGTCATCTTTATATGTTTGGGCAATTTCACTGACCAGTTTTTCCATTTTTCGGGAAGTTAATTTTTTCTTTTTCATTTTCAAGCCTTATATATGGTAATGTATCGCTTTATCATTTTTTGCTCTGTCAACAAGATTTTGTAATGTCATTGATTGTAAAACTCCCATAACGGCCTCCTGAACTTCTGTCCATACCTGCCTGGCAATACAATCACTCGTTCTTTCACAAAAACTTTCGTCTTCAACACACTCAGTTGTAATTACAGATCCTTCCAGGCATTGAAAACACTCACTGACTTTAACCTGACCAGGTGATTTAGCCAGGATGTACCCTCCTTTGGATCCTCTCACGCTCCTGACAATGCCTGCTGCTTTTAGCATTGCCATTAATTGTTCCAGATATTTTATAGATACTCCCTGATCACGTGCAATAATTCTCAATTGTAAAGGCCCATTACCGTAATTTTGTGCCAATTCCAATATTGCCCGTATCCCATATCTGGTTCGAGTAGAAAGTTTCATAATTAAGTTCCTTATAATTTCCTACTGCATTAGTAGCATATTACGGTAATTTGTCAACTTATGTTGTCAAAAATTTAACGAAAAACAGCGTTTTTTTCAGGTATTTAAATATATTTGCAAATATTTTATGAAAAAACTGTTGACAGCGAACATTTATTCCGATAGAATAGTATTCCGATAGAAATAATGAGGATTGATTTATATGAAAATATCAAAGAAATGCCAATACGCCTTAAAGGCAATACTTGAGATTGCCCGGCGAAATACCGGTGAAACAGTTAAAACTCATGATATCGCCAGTTCCCAAAGGATATCTCAACGATTTACTGAGATTATACTTAATGAACTCAAACATGGCGGGTTTGTCGAATCAAGACGAGGCAATGAAGGCGGCTATTTATTAGCAAGAGATCCTAAGACGCTGACAGTCAGAGAAGTCGTTGAATATATCCAGGGCGAAATATCAGTAGCTCCAGAAGCCTTCAAAGATAATGGAGACACCTCATTATTTGGAAACGAAGCCTTTAAGGAGCTTTGGCGGGAAGTGAATCAATCAATATCTGAGGTTTGCACAAACAAGACATTTGCTGACTTGATAGACTTTGAAAAGGCTAAAAGAGAGAAGTGTGTTCCAAATTACAATATTTAATTAGAGAGGACAGATTTTTCATGAACATTTATTTTTTATTATATAACCCAGTAACACCATAGGTAAGCTATGGAATAGGAAGCAATAACTTATGGAATCACATGCTAGAAGCATAGCGAAGGCAATAACCTGGCGTACCGGTGGGACCGTGGTTACTTTTGCAGTTGCTTGGATTCTGACTCGCAGACTTGATTTAGCCGCACAAATTGGCCTATTGGATACAGTAATTAAGATAGCGGCATTTTACTTCCATGAACGGCTGTGGAATCGGTTGAGTTTTGGCAAAAAGAAGTCGCCGGAGTATCAAATATAATGATTTACAGTATTTCAGATGCCTTCTGCACTTTGAAAATACACAGAACATTAATGAGAATCGCCATTTAAGAGGTAGATTTATGTTATCGCCAATGTTTTCTATACTTCTTGTTCCGTTCCTTGTGGCAATGTTTTTAGCAATAAATATGGGCGGAAGTGGAACATCACCATCCTTTTCTGCCGCTTATGGTTCAAACATTATAAGGAAAGATTTGATACCGGGATTATTTGGGTTGTTTGTCTTTTTTGGTGCCATAATAGGTGGCAAGAAGGTCGTGTTGACAATTGGTAAAGGTATCTTGCCGGGAGAAGTAATGGGTATAACCCTGACCACAATAATTTTGTTATCAGTCTGCCTTTCCATTTTGATGGCAAATTTGTTAAGAATCCCTCAGTCGACAAGTCAAGCTACAGTCTTTGCCCTTATTGGTCCTGCTATTTATTTTGATATTCTCAAAACACACAAACTGTTTTTTGAAATAATACCTACATGGCTGATACTACCATTTGTATCTTTTGGAATTACAGTAATTATTGGAAAATTTGTATGGGGCCCAATAAATGAAAGAGGAAAAATTAAATTTGAACAAATATCTAATCATCCTTCATTGAAAATTATTGTAATACTGGCATCGTGTTATGTAGCTTTTGCAATTGGTTCTAATAATGTAGCAAATGTATCAGGTCCTATAGCATCAATGGTTTTTAACGAATTAGATATTGGTACAAACGGAGAGAATCCTTTACTTATTATGATTCTTTCTGTATTGCTTATTACTCCATGCTTTGGTATTGGAAGCTCACTTTTTGGTCAAAGGGTAGTGCAAACAACCGGAAAAGAGATAACAGAGATTGGACCTTTAGGGGCAATTTTAATCTCAGTTGTTACAGCAACTCTACTATTACTTGCATCAGTTATTAAAGGTATCCCTACATCATTAGTTCAATTAAATACGGCAGCAATAATCGGGTTAGGTATCGGCAAAACAAATAGGAGAGGCGTAAGTTTTGTCTGTACAGCCACCATAAAGAAACTATTAACGGTTTGGGTTATAGCACCATTAATTGCTTTAGGTTTGTCATTCATGTTTACGGTGATAGCGAATAAGGTTGGATTGTTATGAGAAAAGTAAGCTTTAAAAAAGAGGCTACTTCCGATACGAGCCGGCAGCCTCCAAAGTATCAGATTTAACACTTTACGTTAGTTACAGTTATGTTACAAGGAGATTTAAGGTTATGTTAATTCAAGAAGTTACAGAAAATGTTGTAGAGCTTGTCGAGAAGCTAAATTTTGCAGAGAAGGTAGATCGCTCACTGGAATTGATTGATCGTGCTTACAAGGAATTCGGCGATAATCTGGTAGTTGCGAACAGCCTTGGTAAAGATTCCAGCGCTGTATGGCATCTTGCGAAACGTGTAAGTCCGAAGATTCGAGGCTTCATAGTTACTACAAGGTTCAAACCAAAGGAAACGAAGCAGTTTATGGCAGAAGAAGTTGCCAGATATCCGGAGTTGAAGGTTTTCAGCAATGAGGAAAAAATTTCGGATAAGCTTTATGAAACCGATCCTGACAAGTGCTGCGAAATCCTAAAGGTTCAACCTGTGAGGCAGGCTGTTCAGGAAATGAACGTTGAGTGCTGGGTCACAGGGCTTCGCTGCACCGAGGGCCGGACGCGAACGAATTACAAAGAAGTGGAAGAGCTGGACAAAGGCCTGATAAAGCTAAATCCCATTCTTATATGGTATGAACGAGAAATATGGCAGTATCTGGCCTTAAATGATGTACCTGTTAATCCGCTTTATAACGAAGGTTACAGGTCTCTTGGTTGCGCACCATGCACGAAAATCGCTCAGGGTGTTGACGAGCGGGCCGGCCGTTGGATCGGAACGAGCAAGTGCGGCGGTGAGTGCGGTATCCACACAAAGCCTTTGCTTGACTACCAGATATAGTAAAAAGTAAAGAGGTAAAGCTGAAAAATGAAACCAGAAACTTTGTCAATTCACGGTGGTTTTGCAGGCGATAGTATCAGCGGTGCTTCGGCAGTACCGATTTGCCAGACCGTATCCTATGCTTATAAAACAGCCCAGGAGCTTGCCGATGTTTTTCACGGCAAAGCTCCGGGGTATATCTATACACGGATTGCGAATCCAACCACTACCGCTCTCGAGGTCAGACTGACTCTGCTTGAAGACGGGATCGGCTGCATTGCCACTTCCAGCGGTATGGCGGCTATCGCGTCGGTTGTGATGAGTTTAACGAGGGCCGGAGACGAGATAATCGCAGCGACGGGCATATTCGGCGGGACGGTATCTTTATTTGAAAATACTTTAGGGCGGTTCGGAGTAAAGACCAACTTTGTTGATGGTGCAGAGACGAATCAATTTGCAGAAGCTATCAATGAAAAGACAAAACTGATTTTTATCGAGACTATCGGCAATCCTCGAATGGATGTACCTGATATAGCGGCGATAGCTGATATTGCTCACAAGGCCAATTTGCCTTTGGTTGTTGATAATACCGTTACTACGCCTTTTATAATCAGGCCTGTGGATTTCGGTGCCGATATTGTTGTTCATTCGACATCAAAGTTTATTAACGGGCACGGCACGGCGATTGGCGGGGCAATAATCGATACGGGTAACTATAACTGGAGGAAAGGGGTGTTTGATGATATAAGAGATGTATCTCAGAGAGTCGGGCAATTAGCTTTCCTTGCGAATTTGCGGAACCTAATTTATTGCGATCTTGGGGGCTGTCCTGCTCCGATGAATTCCTTTCTTATGCTGCAGGGTTTAGATACTTTGCCGGTAAGAATGATCAAACACAATGAAAACGCAGGGAAATTAGCCCAAATTCTACAGGACCATCCTAAAGTATCCTGGGTGAATTATCCGGGATTGGCGGACAGCAGGTTTAGCGAAAGAGTTACAAAGCTGTTTGCCGGTCGCGGCGGGGGGCTGCTCACTTTCGGGCTTGGTGATAAGCAACGGGCATTTAGTTTTATCGATTCACTTAAGCTGGCAAAGAACCTTGCAAATCTTGGTGATGCGAAAACATTGGTCGTACATCCGGCCTCTACTATATTTCATGATTTCACCATTGCTGAACAGAATAAAATGGGAGTTACCGAGGATATGGTCCGTGTGTCGGTCGGTATCGAGGATTTTGAGGATATAAAGGCTGATTTTCAGCAGGCAATAGAAATAGCTTTCAAGGAGACAAAATGAATCTTGTTATAAATGGCAAAGAGACTAATATTAATGATGGTTTGACTGTGAATCAACTTCTGGCTCAGGAGAATGTACAGATGCCGGATATGGTGTCGGTGGAACTCAACGGGCAGATTCTGAAAAGAAGCAAGTTTGAAGAGACGGTACTAAAGGACGACGATAAAGTGGAATTTTTATATTTTATGGGAGGCGGAAGTGTCTCTAACTGAAAAACAAATAGAAAGATACAGCCGACATATAATCCTGGAGCAGGTTGGCGGTGCAGGTCAGGAAAAACTGCTGAACTCCAAAGTGTTGATTATAGGTGCGGGCGGTCTTGGCGCCCCGGCGGGATTATACCTTGCCGCAGCCGGGGTTGGAACGATTGGGATTGTAGATTATGATAAGGTGGATTTATCAAACCTGCAACGCCAGATAATCCATCATACAAGTGATGTAGGCGTCGAAAAGATTAAATCCGCCGAAAACAAGATGCGGGCCATAAATCCGGATGTCACCGTCCAGACCTACCAGAGAAGAGTGGATGCCAAGAATATATCAGACGTTATTCGTAAGTACGATTTTGTAATTGACGGTACGGACAATTTCGGCGCCAAATTTCTAATTAACGATGCGTGTTATTTTGAGAAGATACCGCTTTCACATGCAGGGATTTTGCGTTTCCACGGGCAGTTGATAACAATATTGCCCGGCGAAACCACGTGCTATCGCTGTATCTTTAATGCTCCGCCCCCTGCCAATGCGGTGCCATCGTGTTCGCAGGCCGGCGTACTTGGTGTTCTGGCCGGGGTTATTGGTTCATTGCAGGCAACAGAGGCAATAAAGTATTTGCTTGGCCTCGGCAAGCTGCTGACCGGAACATTGTTGACGTATGATGCGCTCGAAATGAACTTTCGTTCGATCAAATTAAACCGAAATCCCGACTGCCCACTGTGCGGTGAAAAACCACAAATAACTGAATTGAAGGACGAAGAACAGGTCGTATGTGATCTCAAGGACTGCCAATGCTGAAGTTAGAGATTCCAAATACAATATTTCAACAGATGGTTGCTAGAGCTAAAGCTCTTGCACCAATCGAGGACTGTGGAATTCTGGCAGGCATCAATGGTAGGGTCGAGAAGTTTTATAAGATGACAAATACCGATAACAGCAGCACCCATTATATGATGGATCCAAAGGAGCAGTTTGCGACAGTCAAAGATATCCGCTCGGCCGGGCTTGAGATGTTAGCGATATATCACAGCCATCCTGAAACGCCAGCCAGGCCTTCGGCAGTGGATATCAAGCTGGCACTTACGCCGAATGTGATTTATGTAATTGTTTCACTGCAGAACAATAATGGTTCTGTGGTCAAAGGATTTCATATAGCAGGAACTAATGTAACTGAAGTGCCTATAAAGATTATGGAAAGATAGAATGAGTGAACAACAAGAGCCAATTCTGCATATTCCCCAAAGCGTCAAAGAAGATACTCATGGCTACCGCAGCGGTGTTAAAAAGTTTCTTGACGGCCAAACGTCACCGGTAGCTTTTAGAGCCTATCGAGTACCAATGGGAATTTATGAGCAAAGAACAGCAGGTAAATTCATGATTCGAATACGTATCGGGGGGGGACTGGTTTTGCCGCATCAATTGGAACGAATTGCCCAGTTGAGTAAGACTTATGGCAATGGGATTATCCACGTTACTACCAGACAGGATATCCAGATTCACGAGGTAGATATCGAAAATACGCCGGATGTACTGGAAGGTCTGCTTGAAGCAGGGCTTTCTTCACGCGGCGGGGGAGGTAATACTGTTCGTAATGTTACAGCCTGTCCGGAGGCGGGGGTTTGTCCGGAAGAAGAATTTGATGTTGCTCCTTATGCGATTGCCGCTGCAGAATATCTCCTGCAGGACAGAAGCTCTTTTAATTTGCCAAGAAAATTCAAACTGGTTTTTTCCGGCTGTTCAAAGGATTGTGCATTTGCTTCTATAGCAGACCTTGGCTTTTTCGCCCACATTAAGAACGGAGTGAAAGGTTTTTCTGTTTATGCCGCGGGGGGGCTTGGCTCGAATCCAGCAGTTTCAGCGAAAATAGAAGATTTCATAGAAGCTGAAGAGATTTTCGCAGTTGCAGAGGCGGTCAAGAGATTGTTCGATCAATACGGTGACAGGGCAAACAAGCATAAAGCAAGATTACGATATGTGCTCGCCAGAGTCGGTATTGAAGAATTTATCAAACTGTACCGGGCCGAAAGAGATATACTTAAGGCCGATGGGCTTCCTTACCCATCGCCGCAAATCCGTGATATTAGTTCAGTATATAAGGCGCCTGAGAAGTCGGTTACTGTGCGATTACGATTGAAAAACGGCGATATACCCGCGGATGATTTAAACATAGTCGGTCAAATCGCAGCTAAATACGGCCAGGGACTCATAAGGACTACTCAACTGCAGGACCTTCTCATTACAGGTGTTGCCGAAGAAGCTATTGACAAGGTCCATAGCGAACTTAAGAAACTCAGCATTGATGTATTTGGCGACGGCGGTTCCAAAATAGTTGCCTGCGCCGGAGCTTCGACATGCAAACTCGGGCTATGTCTTTCAAGAGGTTTGGCTGAGGCGATTTCGGAGAAGTTGAGCCATAAGGATTTTTCAGCCGATTTGTCTAAGACAACCATAAGAATCAGCGGCTGTCCGAATTCCTGCGGTCATCATTATATCGCCTCAATAGGATTCCAGGGAAAAGCCAAAAGAGTCAACGGCAGACTGATGCCATGCTATGATGTGTTGGTTGGTGCACAAACTGTTGAAGGTGATGCAAATTTGGGCAAAAGAATTGGTACGGTACCGGCAAAAAAAATACCTGAGTTGTTATCAGAAGCTTTTGAAGGCGGTGAAATTAATGAAGAAAAGCTAAAAAAAATGGTTGGTCAATACAGTGATTTTTCTTCGGAGCAATTTCCAGAGGACTATTATTATGACTATGGTTCGAATGAGCCGTTTTCTCTGGCGGGCAGGGGGCCGGGTGAGTGCGGGGCTGGTGTGACGGACGTAATCAAGCTGGATATCGAAGAAGCGAAAGATGCACTCAAGTCGGAACCTGTTCACAGTGAAAATATTTATAAAGCGGTTGTTGCCGCGGCCAGGGCGCTGATGGTTACGTTCGGTCTGGAGCCCAAAAAGGACAGAGAAATATTTGCAGCATTTTCAAAAGGTCTTATTGAACCGGGCTGGGTTAAACCTCAGACACAGCAGCTCCTTGACGAAGCGGTTGACTGGCGTATGGGCGATAGAGAGTCAATCGAGGATTTGTATTCGCAGGCCCGGGATTTAACAAGACGTGTGGAAGAGCTTTACCTGTCCCTTGATGCCAATCTCAAGTTTAAGATAGAGCCGGTGGCAAAAGAAACTATCGTAGATGAAGCTGAGACTAATAATCATGTTATCGATTTGCGTGGTGTCGGATGCCCCTTAAACTTCGTCAAAGCCAAACTTGAGCTTGAAAAGCTCGAAACAGGTGCTATTCTTGGCGTATTGCTTGATGAAGGGGAGCCGGTAAGGAATGTGCCGGCGAGCTTTGCCGATCAGGGCCAGGAAGTATTGGAAATTAAAAACAACGGTGATCACTTTTTCGTAAAAGTGCGCCGAAAAAAATAATATTTCTGTAATTTGTGTTGTTAAACATTTTGTTTAGAGGATTGATTAAATGAATATTGCAAAAGATATGACTGAATTAATTGGTAAAACACCGCTGGTTCAACTCAACAGAGTAAGCAGAGATTGTAAAGCAAAGATAGCGGGTAAGCTGGAGTTCTTCAATCCAGCCAGCAGTGTCAAGGACCGTATCGGTGTAAATATGATATTGTCAGCGGAACAAGCCGGTAAAATCAAGCCCGGTGATACTCTCGTTGAACCTACAAGCGGTAATACCGGTATCGCACTTGCGTGGGTCGCAGCGGCAAGGGGATATAAGCTGATACTTACTATGCCGGAATCGATGACTATCGAGCGAAGAAAGATACTCAAGCTATTCGGTGCCACACTTGTACTTACACCTGCAGAAGAAGGTATGACCGGCGCGATCAATAAGGCCAATGAAATCGTGGAAACAACCGATGGCGCTTTTATGCCACAGCAGTTTCTTAATCCTGCGAATCCCCAGATACATAGAGAAACAACCGCTGAAGAGGTTTGGGCTGATACCGATGGACAAGTGGACATTTTTGTTTCCGGTGTAGGAACCGGCGGCACAATAACCGGTGTTGGAGAAGTGCTGAAATCGCGCAAACCATCCGTCAAAATCGTTGCTGTTGAACCGGCGGAATCACCTGTTCTTTCGGGCGGCAAGCCCGGCCCGCATATGATTCAAGGCATTGGGGCGGGTTTCGTCCCTGATGTTTTGGATTTAGAAGTTGTTGATGAGGTTGTGCAGATATCAAATGCCGAGGCATTTGATATGGCAAAACGCCTGGCTAAAGAAGAAGGTATTTTTACCGGTATATCAGCCGGTGCCGCAGCGGCCGCAGCTATCAAGATAGGTAAAAAACAGGAAAATGCGGACAAACTGATAGTTGCTGTCCTTTGCGACACAGCCGAGCGATATATCAGCACGGCACTGTTCGAATAAAAACTTTCGGTAATTATGACAACCGATAAGTTTAATATCAAGTTATTGGGGCCGAGTTTTTCGCCCTGGCGAGCCGACAAGGAACGCTCAAAACCTGTCGCTGTATTAATGAGCGGTGGAGTTGACAGCAGCGTTACGGCCTATCTGCTGAAAGAGCAAGGCTGGGACGTATTAGGTATCACGATGAAGATACCTGTCTCGTGCAATACAAATAAAAGAGGATGCTGCGGCGCCGATGCCGCCTTTGTGTGCGGTGAATTGAATATACCTCATTATTTTGTCGATGTTACTGAACCTTTCGAAGAGCTGATAATAAAGCAATTTCGTCAATCTTATTCGAGGGGTGAAACTCCCAATCCCTGTGTGGACTGCAATACGCTCCTTAAGTTTTCCCTGCTTTGGGATTTCCTGGAGGAAACATTCGGGATTAGCTATCTTGCTACGGGTCATTATGCGCGAGTTTCCAAAGCTGATGGTAAGACGCGGCTTGGCCGGGCGAAAGATCAAACCAAGGACCAGAGCTATTTTATATATGGAATTTCCAGAGAAAAACTTCAGAGGTTTATTCTGCCGTTAGGCGAGTTGACAAAAGATGAGGTTCGTTCGACTGCCGCTCAATTAAATCTGAGTGTTGCGGACAAAGCTGAAAGTATGGAACTTTGTTTTGCGGGAGAGGGTGATTATCGATTGGCTCTGGATGACGCTGAGGCCAATCGGCAGGGTGACATAACGGATATGCAGGGGAACATAATTGGTACGCATAAAGGCATTGCTCACTACACTCTTGGCCAAAGGCAGGGTATTGGTTATGCCGGCGGTAAGCCACTGTATGTCGGCAAGATTGATGCTGAGGCAAACACGATTGCATTAGGTTCAAGAGAAGAAGTGAGCACTCATACCGTCAGAGCAAACCGGATAAATGTGCTCATTCCTGAAGAACTTGTCCCGATCAGGAAATTCTTCGGGAAAATCCGTTCCTACGGTGATCCTAAACCTTGCAAACTCACTAATATTGGTGAAAATTCTATAACAGTCGATTTTGACCTGCCTCAATTCGCACCTTGTCCAGGTCAAAGGCTTGTGGTTTATAATAACGCTGATAATATCGTTGCAGGCGGCACGATATCGGACTAAAACTAAATTTCATAAAAACAAGTTTTTTCCGAACACAACATACCCCCGGGGGGTATATTGGGTGTAGAAAGATAAATAAGGAATAAGAAATGAAGAAACACCCAAGTCATGAAGATAATCTGGTCGCATTAAGGCGAATTGAGGGACAGGTTCGAGGCGTCCAAAAGATGGTTGAAGGTCGCAAATACTGCATTGATATTTTAAACCAGATATACGCTATCAAAGGAGCGCTTGTCGGAGTCGAAGAAAATATTATCGAAAAACACTTTCAAAGCTGTGTAACTCAAGCTATAAAAGGAAGCTCGGAGAGGGAAAAACAGCAAAAGCTGGATGAAATTCTCAAATTGATTCATCAAAAACGCAGAGTGTAAATATTACCGTAAAAATAAATCTGATTAATTTTTTTTAATATTGAATTGCTATGGACTTAAAATATGTTTTTGGGATAGAATAAAGATTGCTTAATGGGGTAATTTCTCATGAAAAGTAAACGAGAAAATTCATTAGCATCGATAGTTGCAGGATACTCGGCTTTAGTGATTGCTTTAGGAATGGCGGTATATGCAGTACACCAATATATTTCTACTCCGGGGCAGACTGTATTAGGGCTCATATTAGAGCACAGTTGGCATGTGCTGGTTCTAGGTGCACTCATTTACTTGACACTGTATGCGGTTCTATATAAAACAGTAGTTATACCTATAAATGATTTGTACCTGAAGCTGTATGGTATAACGCGAGGGGATTTAAGCTCTCTTGAAATTGAATCAAATATTACCGAAATTTCGGAAATAGCTGAAGGGGTTCAGCTTTTACTGGATGAAATTGATCGCAGTGTACCGGATTTGTCGTTAACTGCTCTTTCTAATCGAACACAGAAAATTCGGTCAATAGCCAAAGAATCAGAAGCTCTGGATATGTCCTCTAAAGAATTTCTGATGAATTTATCAAATGAAATAGAAGAGCTGGTAAGAGAGCTTTCTATGGCAAATCAGAAGAAAAAAGAGAAGAAGGTCGATAATATTGAGGGACAAATATGAACAAACGAGCCGCTTTAACTTTGGGAGTAATAGTATTTGTTTTCGTTCAGTGCGCAAAAGCTTCGCAGCAGCCGGCTGATGCAAATGATTTATACGTACTTTCGGATTATCTTCGTTATGCCTCTCTCAATAATGCAGAACTGGAGGCTAAATTTGAGCAGTGGAAGGCGGCGTTAGAGCAGATTCCACAAGCAGGAGCATTAAGTGACCCGAAATTTACATACGGATATTTTATCGAGGAAGTCGAAACACGGACCGGCCCTCAGCAACAAAAATTCGGTATCATGCAGGTATTCCCCTGGTTTGGCAAACTCCAGGCCAGAACCGATGTGGCCGCAGCAAAGGCACAAGCTGCAAAGCAAAGATACGAAACAACAAAGTTGAAACTATTCAGGCAGGTAAAAGAGGCTTTTTACGAATTCGCATATCTTGCCACGGCTATCGATATTGCAAAACAGAATCTCGAACTGCTTCAGCATTTCGAAGAAGTCGCACGAATCAAATACTTAACAGCCGCAGCGATACATCCTGACATAATTCGTGTCCAGGTGGAATTAGCTAAACTTGAGGATATCTTAAAAAGTCTGGAGCAGCTCAAAGAGCCGACAGTTGCAAAACTTAATTCAGTGCTTAATCGGCCAATTGATGCAGAATTGGCCTGGCCCGAAAAAAGTCAGCCCGAAAATGTACCGCTTGACCGGCAGCATATAATTCAGGCGTTAAAAAGAGCGAATCCTGAGCTTGCCGAGCTTAGCTGGGAAATTCAGGCGGCAAAAAGCAGTGTGAAGCTTGCAAAAAAGAAATTCTATCCTGATATAGGAGTAGGTCTCGATTGGATTCAGACCGATGGAGCGGTTTCTCCCGGAGTTAAAGGCAGCGGCGATGATCCTGTGATTTTAATGTTTTCAATGAATATCCCCCTGTGGCAGAACAGCTATAAGGCTGCTGAGCAACAGGCAAAAGCGAATGTAAGGAAAATTCAATCGCAAAGAACAGATGTCGAAAACAAATTACTATCGAGAGTATTCGAGGTTCTATACGATATAGAAGATAGTCGAAGAAAGACACATCTTTATGGGGATGTTTTAGTTTCCAAGGCCGAGGAGCTTGTTCAGGCATCCGAAACCGCCTATAAAGCAGGCACGGTAGATTTTCTCTCGCTTATAGATGCCCAGCGCATGCTGCTTAAATATGAGCTGGACTACGAAAGGGTCGTTACGAATAATCAGCAGAAATTAGCTGAACTGGAAATGCTTATCGGGACGGAACTGTCCTCGATCAGCAGCGGTGCTCTGGAAAAGTGATTCAATCGTTCATTTGGTTGTCTCGAATTACTATTGTAATATTACAACATAATAGGTGGCTGAAATGAAAATGACACGAGCCAAATCGTTATTGAGTAGTCGAGTATTTAAGACCGTTATTCTTGTTGTTGTAACCTTTCTTGCAGGTTATGTTGTTCACTCGCTCTTGCAGGAATCCCATTCCGGCCAAGAGCATGAACGTCCCGGTGAACAGGCTGCCGCAGAAAAACAGACGACGTGGACATGCTCTATGCATCCGCAGTTTCACCTTCCCAAGCCAGGTAAGTGCCCGATTTGCTTTATGGATTTGATACCGGAAGTTGCTCAAGAAGGTGTTGTCGGCGAAAGGCAAATTGCTTTCTCGCAAGAGGCCTTAAAACTTATGGAAGTTCAAACGACCCCTGTTGAGCGAAAATTTGTCGAGGCCGAAATCCGCATGGTCGGTAAGGTTGATTATGATGAGACCCGAGTAAAAAATATCACGGCATGGGTTCCCGGCAGGATCGACCGGCTTTATGTTGATTTTACGGGCATTACGGTTAACAAGGGTGACCATATGGTCGATCTTTACAGCCCTGAGCTAATCAGCGCACAGGCAGAACTTCTTCAGGCTCTAAAAGCCGTAGGCAGTATCAATGACAATACTTCCGACCTGATGAAAAGAACCACTCTTGCCACACTTGAAGCGGCGAGGGACAAACTTCGATTACTTGGTCTTACCAATGCTCAAATTTATATAATCGAAAACGCCGGTGAACCAGTCACTCATATTACGATTTATTCACCCATGGGTGGTGTAGTCATCCATAAAAACGCCACAGAAGGTATGTATGTTAATACCGGTACCCCTATTTATACTCTCGCAGACCTATCGCGTTTGTGGGTTAAGCTGGATGCTTATGAGTCTGATTTGCCCTGGATTCGATACGGACAGGAAGTCGAGTTCTTAACGGAAGCATATCCGGGGCAGGTCTTCAAAGGCAAAATAAGCTTCCGTGATCCCATACTCGACGCGAAGACCAGGACGGTAAAAGTCCGCCTCAACATTGATAATACTGACGGCAAACTCAAGCCCGGAATGTTTGTCAGGAGTGTATTGCGTGCGAAAGTTGCCCAGGGCGGTGCTGCAATGGATCCAGAACTGGCAGGCCAGTGGATTTGTCCTATGCATCTGTCTGTTGTCAAGGATCAAGCGGGGACCTGCGACATTTGCGAAATGGATTTGGTGCCTACTGAGTCACTATTCGCTACGGCCGATGAGCCCAACCAGCCGCCCCTGGTAATTCCCGCTACTGCACCTTTGATAACAGGTAAACGTGCAGTTGTGTATGTCCGAATACCAAATGCAGATAAGCCGACGTTCGAGGGCAGGCAGGTAGTTCTTGGCCCAAGAGCGGGTGATTACTATTTGGTTAAAGAAGGGCTCGCCGAAGGAGAGATTGTTGTTACAAACGGCAATTTTAAGATTGATTCGGCCCTTCAGATACAGGCCAAGCCCAGTATGATGAGTGCGGAAAGCGGTCATAAGAACGAGATATTTGAAGTGCCCGATGAGTATCGCAGGCAGCTTTGGGGAGTTGTCGAAAAGTATTTATTATTACATGAGGCCCTGGCTTCTGATGAGAAGGAAGGCGCTGCCCGTGCGGCTAACGAGACACTGGAAGCGCTTTCTGCGGTTGAAATGGGTTTGGTCAGTGACAAAGCTCATAATGTGTGGATGGCTAACAGCAAGAAGATGAAGGCCGCATTAGATAAGATAAAAACAGCCAATGCAATTGAGCCGATGCGTGAAGGATTTGAAGGGCTTTCCAATGAGCTTATTGCTGTTGTCGGGCAATTTGGAGTGTATCAGGGCAAGATCCTTTACAATATTCATTGCCCGATGGCATTTAATAACAAGGGAGCAGACTGGCTGCAAACAGATGAGGATATCCGTAATCCTTATTTTGGCGCCTCTATGCTCAAATGCGGCCAGGTTATGGAGGAAATTAAGGGCGAAACGAATTGAAACTGAAACTTTTTAGAGTTTATTTTTTAGGGGATGAATGATGAAGAAAAGAAGCAAACAATCAATAAGAGTATGGTTGGCTGTAAGTGTTTTCCTTGTTGGAATTACAGCGATTATGGGATGCAAATCTTCAGAAACGGATTCTCAGGCATTTATTGAAGCAAGGCAGGAAATGGACGAGCAAAGACATAAGGCTATGATAGTGAGCGAGCCAAAAACGAAACTGGTTCAGACCGCAGAACAAACAACCTGCCCGGTAATGGGTATGCCTATAGAGAAAAGCATTTATACCGAATACGAAGATAAAAAAGTTTATTTTTGTTGCCCGGGCTGCATAGATAAATTTAAAGCCAGTCCGTCAAGTTATATTGCGAAGCTGCCGCAGTTTCATAATTAAAATGTTTGGCAAATTAACCAAATTTTAAGGTACGTTTTTTTGAAAGGAAGGTGGAAAATGATTGAAAGAAAAAACTTCAAGGCTGTGATATTTTTGTTGGCGATGTTTGTCGCGGCCGCCCCGGCTTTTGCAGAGAGTTGCTGCCCAAATTGTGCAGCTAAGACTCAAACAACAAAGGCTTCTAATACGCTGACATCGAAGCTGATGGCGGAGCAGTACAAAACATTAATGCAAACGAAAATATTTTTGGACAGCCCTTCGGCCATCCTGGCCCGTACTAAGGTGTTGAGTTTAACAGCCGAGCAAAATCGAAAACTTTTGGAAATCGAAAGACAGGCTCGAGCACAGGCTTTGGCTGTTCTAAACCCCGTCCAGCGGAAGAAACTTTGGAATGTTTCAGTTGCACCAATCAGCATGGCGTCGGTGTGTAAGGAGACATGCGGTACAATGACGGCAGGGGCTACCGCGAATAAGCAAATGCAAACCGCTCAGCAAACCGTCTGTCCTGTCATGGGAGGGAAAATCAATAAGAGCATTTTCACCACCTACAATGGCAAGAAAGTATATTTCTGTTGTTCAGGGTGTGAAACTCCTTTTCTTAAAAATCCTGAAAAATATCTGAGCAAGCTGCCTCAATTTAAGAATTGATAATCACAATAAGTTTTGAAAGGAAATGAAAATGAACGGTAAAATGAAACAATTCAAAGTAATGTTTATGGTGGTAAGTCTGTTGCTCGTCGGGCTTTTTATGATAAATGGCTGTAAGAAAGATGAGCCGACACCCGCTGAAACAACCACTTCACAGATGCAGGGTCATGAAGGACACGACCATGCGGCTATGATGGAAGAGTCGGCTAAGGCGGTTGCCGCTGCAATAGAGCAGACAACCTGTCCGGTTATGGAAGGTAATCCTATCAATAAGGCTCTGTTTGTTGAGTACAAGGGCAAGAAGGTGTATTTCTGCTGCCCCGGCTGCGAAGAAAAATTCAATGCGGAACCGGAAAAGTATATTGCCAAACTTCCCCAGTTCCAACAGCAGACTCAGTAGCTTTAAGACATATGGTGCCGAGCCTGAATACTGCCTCTGATAGTATGCGGTTGTTTTGCCATCTGGCCGCAGGGGGACTGCGGGAATAGTGTAAAGATAATTAAGTTCAGATTTAGCGGATAAAGTTATGGAAGAACTACCTTCTCATAAGCAATCACTGGTAGACAAAGTCATACGGTTTTGTCTTGAAAATAAGTTGATCGTCGGCCTTTTAGTGATAATGTTCATCGGGTGGGGTGTTATGGTGGCCCCATTCGACTGGGACCTCTGGGGCCTGCCGAGAAGCCCTGTTCCAGTGGATGCCATTCCGGACATCGGCGAAAACCAGCAGATAGTTTTTACCGAATGGATGGGGCGTTCGCCGCAGGACGTTGAGGACCAGATAACATATCCTTTGACGGTATCACTTTTAGGCATTCCAGGTGTCAAAACTATCCGCAGTTACTCGTTTTTCGGATTCTCCTCAATATACATTATTTTCGAGGATGATGTCGATTTTTACTGGTCTCGAAGCCGGGTTCTTGAAAAGCTGAATTCGTTGCCAGCCGGAACGCTACCTGAAGGAGTTCAGGCTGCATTAGGGCCTGATGCGACGGGTCTGGGACAGATATTCTGGTACACCCTTGAGGGCCGGGACGAAAAGGGCAATCCGGCCGGAGGCTGGGATCTGGATGAGCTTCGGAGTATCCAGGACTGGCAAGTCCGCTATGCCCTGCTCTCTGCCAAGGGTGTAAGCGAAGCGGCCTCTGTGGGCGGATTTGTTAAAGAATATCAAATAGACGTGGACCCTGATGCGATGCGGGCATACGATGTCGGCCTCGATGAGATATTTATGGCGGTAAAGATGTCCAATATTGATGTCGGCGCCAGGACGATTGAGATTAACAGGGCCGAGTATGTAATTCGCAGTCTGGGCTTTATCGAAGACCTTTCCGATATAGAAAGATCGGTAATAAAGGTTAACGATAATGTTCCAGTTTATATTAAAGACGTCGCGAAGGTTTCATTCGGGCCGGCATTGCGCAGAGGGGCACTAGACAAAGGTGGAGCCGAGGCGGTTGGGGGAGTTGTTGTTGTTCGCTATGGATATAATCCTCTTGAAGCTATTAAAAATGTAACAGCCAAAATCGAAGAGATATCACCCGGACTGCCAAGAAAGACTTTGCCAGATGGCACGGTTTCACAGGTTACGATTGTTCCGTTTTATGACCGTACAGGGCTTATTTATGAAACTTTAGGCACATTAAACACTGCCCTGACCGAGGAAATATTGGTTACTATCATCGTTGTTATCGTTTTGGTAGTGCATCTGAGAAGCTCGGTATTGATCAGCGGCCTGCTTCCGTTGGCCGTGCTGATGTGCTTTATTGCTATGAAGGTTGGCGGGATAGATGCTAATGTTGTAGCGCTGTCGGGCATTGCGATTGCCATCGGAACGATGGTCGATATGGGGATAATAGTCTGTGAGAATATTCTAAAACATCTTAACGAAGCGAGGCCGGATGATAATAAACTGGAGGTAATTTACAAAGCAGCAAGCGAGGTAGGCGGGGCGGTTTTGACGGCGGTTTCGACTACGGTTGTCAGTTTTTTGCCGGTCTTCACAATGACCGGAGCAGAAGGAAAGCTTTTTAAGCCTCTGGCGTTCACAAAGACTTTTGCGCTGGTCGCTTCGGTGATAGTGGCTTTAACTATAATTCCGCCGGCCGCACATATCCTCTTTACAAAAAAAACCGCTCTTAAAAAGTTGAGGCTGTACTTATTGGGCGGATTATTAGCCGTCGCTGCTGTTGTCGCGGCTTTCTGGCTTACCTGGTGGATAGGCGTTCTTATCGGCGTAATTGCAATTTACCATCTCTCAAGAGACTACATCCCAAAGAGAATGAACAGTCTGCTGCCCATTATTGCCAACGCCCTGGCCGTTGTTCTGGTCGGGATTATACTCGCCAACCACTGGCTGCCCTTAGGTTCGGATAAAGGTATGCTGCGAAATCTGGTGTTTGTGGCATTGCTCATCGGTGGGCTGCTTTTGTTTTTCCGAATATTCCAGAAATTCTATCCTCACATTTTAGGTTGGTGCCTCGGGCATAAAATAGCTTTTTTATCAATTCCCAGTACACTTGTAGTCATTGGCATGATGGTATGGCTTGGGTTCGGGAGGGTCTTTTTCTTTGTGCCGGATGGATTGAAGACAAACAGGTTCTGGTATGCTGGAATGCATAGCTTCCCGGGACTCGGTAAGGAATTCATGCCTCCTTTGGATGAAGGTTCTTTTTTGTATATGCCGACGACTATGCCTCATGCTTCTATCGGAGAGTGCCTGGATGTTTTGCAAAAACAGGATACAGCTTTTCAAGCCATCCCTGAGATAGATTCGGTAGTAGGAAAAATCGGCCGAGTTGAATCTCCACTTGATCCTGCGCCGATTTCTATGGTCGAGACGATTATCAACTATAAGCCTGAATATATTACAGACAAAGACGGGCATCGTATTCGCTTTAAGTATGACAAAAAAACGGGGACATATCCTCGCGATGAGAAAGGCGAGCTGATACCCGACCGTTACGGCAGACCAAAAAGACAGTGGCGGCCAAAAATTAAGAGCCCGGATGACATCTGGGATGAGATTGTAAAAGCAGGTCAGATTCCAGGTTCGACCTCCGCGCCAAAATTGCAGCCGATTGCTACACGAATAGTTATGCTCCAGAGCGGCATGCGGGCGCCGATGGGTGTTAAAGTAAAAGGGCCGGACCTGGATACTATCGATCGAGTTGGCCTGGAGATTGAACGCTTTCTTAAAGAAGTCCCTTCTGTTGAGCCAGCCGCGGTAGTAGCCGACAGAATCGTCGGCAAGCCCTACATTGAATTTGATATAGACCGTGATGCCATTGCCAGATACGGCATAAAGATTCGGCAGGTACAGGACGTTATTGAGGTTGCGATAGGCGGCAGGCGAATAACGACAACGGTTGAGGGACGAGAGCGATATAGCGTAAGGGTAAGATATGCGCGTGAATTACGGGACCAGATTGAATCGTTAGGGAAGATTTTGGTTCCATCGGCCGATGGGGCACAGATTCCGCTTATCCAATTATCAGAAATTCGCTACGTGCGCGGGCCTCAGGCCATAAAGAGCGAAGACACATTTCTTGTCGGCTACGTGCTCTTCGATATGAAGGCCGGCCATGCCGAGGTAGATGTCGTTGAAGATTGTCAGAAATATCTAAAGGCCAAGATCGATAGCGGTGAATTCGTTATACCGGAAGGAGTAAGTTATACATTCGCCGGCAGCTATGAAAACCAGCTTCGTGCCGCCAAAACGCTTTCGGTAGTTATACCCTTGGCCCTGTTTATCATATTTATAATTCTGTATTTACAGTTTAAATCCACTGCAACCAGCCTGCTCGTATTTTCAGGTATAATTGTTGCCTGGTCGGGCGGCTTTTTGATGATATGGCTATATAGTCAGGGATGGTTCCTGGATTTCGAAGTATTCGGTGTGAATATGCGGGAGCTTTTCCAGGTGCATCCAATCAATCTGAGCGTGGCAATATGGGTGGGATTTCTGGCATTGTTCGGGATAGCATCGGATGATGGTGTCGTGATGTGCACATATCTTAAGCAATCGTTCCAGAACAAAACTCCTGCGAGTATTGACCAGACCCGTCAGATGGTGATAGAGGCGGGAAAACGCAGAATTCGCCCCTGCCTGATGACGACTGCAACGACGATACTGGCGCTTATTCCGGTGCTGACTTCCACGGGGCGTGGATCGGACATAATGGTACCGATGGCAATACCTTCCTTCGGCGGAATGACGATTGAAATTCTTACGATGTTAGTCGTGCCGGTCCTGTATTGCTGGATCAAAGAAGTTAAAATCCATAAGCAGCAATTAATATCGTAATAATATTCAAAGCGCCGAACTCTTGCTCGGAGGCCATTTTGAGGATATTGAAGTGATGAGAGAATCAAGCGTAAGCCCCCTGTGTCCAGTATATTGTAGAAATAAAAGTGATATTATTCGAATCTTCGGTCTCCTTCTCCTGATATATTTCGCCCTGGTGCCATCCCAATTGCTTTATGCACAACCTGATGGCACTGTCGTAAAGAAAGTGCTCGATGTGCGCGATGCAGGAAACAACCTCCTTAAACCAAATGCATGGAGACCGTGGCAAAAGGGCTTCGAAAAACAGGGCAATATTTTTATTTGCGATAACGGCGACGATGCGCAGGCCCAGCGGGGTGTCTCCCAAACGGTTGTACTGAACCAAACCAAACCCGAACCGATTGTTGCTACAACTTGGAGCAAAGCGGAATCAGTTGGCGGCGGTAGGAACAGTGATTATTCCCTTTATCTGGACCTCGTTTATTCCGACGGAAGCTCGTTGTGGGGTCAGACCGATTCTTTTAACGTTGGCACAGGCCAGTGGGAGAAAGCTGAAGTGACCGTAATTCCTGAAAAGCCGGTGAGGTCAGTTTCATTTCATATGCTTATGAGGCGTCATAAGGGCAAGGCTTACTTTCGCAATCCCGAGCTTCGTATTATAAGGCCCCCGAAAGGAGCCGGTATGTTCGATGGCGTGCCTGTTTCACTAACGGGGCAGGTGCAAGAAGGTTTTCAGGTTCGTGACGTAGCTGCCGGTTCTGATTTCGTTCGACTTGAACGAAGTGCTCTCGGCCTTGAGCTTACTTGTGAAACAAAACATACTGACCAGGCTACATTTTATGATGTCACCATTAGCGATAAAACCGGGAAAGACCGCGCTGTAACTTTGATTTATGCTGTTCCCGTTCGGCGCCAGCAATGCTACTGGTTACAGGACCCGCGTCAAAGTATGATGGTCGAACCGGCCCGCGAGTATATAAATGCCAATGGATTCTCAGCCGGAGCCAACGGCCAACTCTCGCGGTATCCGTTTGCGGCTGTGTCTGCTGCAGATAAGGGCTATGCTCTGGGTATCGACATGGCCAGGCCGGCTTTCTTCCGCGCGGGCTACAACAGCCGGACAGGTGAATTGTTTCTTGCTTATGATATTGGCCTTGCACCTGAAAAACCAACGGCCCATTTGAGATTCTGTAAGTTTAATTTCGATCAGCAATGGGGATTTCGCGGGGCCCTATCTCGATATTATGAAATATTCGATGACCAATTCCGCTGCCGCACACCTGAGCAGGGCCTCTGGATGCCTTTTGCTAAAATCAGCGAAGTTAAAGGTTGGCAGGATTTCGGTTTCAAATTCAAGGAAGGCAATAATGAAACAGCCTGGGACGATGAGCACGATATAATTACCTTTCGCTACACCGAGCCGATGACCTGGTGGATGCGCATGCCCAAAGAAATGCCCCGGACGCTTGAAGCCGCTCTTGGCCATGCTCGAAAGCTTGCAGATGAAAAGTCAGACATTCGTGCTAAAGCATTTTTTACGAGCGGCTATCACGATGAGACCGGGCAATTTTCCGCAAGGCTGCTTAACAGGCCCTGGTGTGACGGTGCGGTTTGGAGCATTAATTCCATGCCAGGTCTCAAAGGAGACGTTACAGAATTCAAGAACAAATGGAACGAAAAGCTTAAAGAAAGGCTCTATGGAACCAGTCGCAGGGCTGACCTGGATGGAGAATATATCGATTCAAGCGAAGGTTATGTGACCGACGAGCTGAACTTTCGCCGTGACCATTTCGCAGCGACTCAGACACCCTTGACCTTCTCGCTGAAGAGCCGGAAAGTCGGTATCTTTCGCGGCCTGATAGCTTTCGAGTATATTCGTGCAATCTCCAGCGATATACACAGCATAGGAAAGTTAATGATGGCAAACTCCACACCCATCCGATTATGCTGGCTAACACCCCTGTGTGATGTCCTGGGCACGGAGACCGACTGGAATCCCAGCCGAGTATGGCGCCCAATGTCTGACAGCGATCTGCTTTACCGCCGGGTAATGTGCAAAGGCAAACCCTATTGCTTCCTTATGAATACACGTTTTGAAGAATTTTCCCATGAGCTTGTGGAAAAATATATGAAGCGTTGTCTTGCCTACGGTATGTATCCAGGCTTTTTCAGCCATAATGCTTCACAGGGCCATTACTTTACCCGCCCCGAACTCTATGAACGGGACAGAGACCTCTTCAAGAAGTATGTTCCGCTTTGCAGGCTCGTGGCTGAAGCGGGCTTCGAACCGATTACCCACGCTCGTTCGAACAATGAGCACATCTATGTCGAAAGGTTCGGAAGCCGATACCTGACAGTTTTCAATGACAGCTCGCAGCGCCGCAGTGTAAATATCACTATGGAAGGAATAAACTCGGTGTCGGATCGGGAGTTAGTTCACGGTCAAAAAATAAACTTCCGCAATGGCAAAGCCACCTTTACACTTGCAGCAGAGGATGTTGCGGTTATTGAATTGAAGTGATTCAGGATACTGACTAATCTTATTATATTTCGAATCGCCGCTTACTCTGAGCTTTTCAACGCAGAGTAAAGACAGTAATTTCAGGTCTTATTTTCATCCGTGTTCTGCCTACCCGGCCAAGACCACGGTTCACATACAGCTTCTTACCTTCGAACTCGTACATACCGGTATGAAAACGCCTTTCCTCGTTTGTCCAGGGCAGGCAGACTGAAAATCTGGATTTTCTTCCGTGTGTGTGTCCGCTAACGACGGCATTGGCTTCGAATTCACCCAGATGCTCAACACCGCGGGGATTATGCATCAATGCGATAGTTACCTGATCGGCGGGCACCTCAGCAAAGGCCTTTTCGGGCTGGAAGTCGCCTACGTTCAAATCACCTAATCCCACAAACCAAAGGGGATGGCCATCGATGTCCAAAACAGTTGATTCATTACGCAAAACCGTGATTCCGCTGGCTTCCATGCCACGTATCAGCCGGCGCAGCAAGTTCCCCCGCCTGCGGCCGGAGAGGTGAACACCATAATCATGATTACCAAGGCAGGCATATGCCCCCAAACGGCTCTCGATATTGCCAAGCAGGGCAATGACCTTCTCTCTATACTTGCCTCGAAGATCAAAAGTGATGTAATCTCCCGTCATCACTACTACGTCAACATCAAGCATATTAATCCGCTCGACGCAGCGATGTAAATACATACCGCTGACAGTCCTGCTGTAATGAAGATCGCTGATATGCGCTATGCGCATTCCATGTAATCTGCTATGAGGACTTTGCAGATGCAGGTCCATTTCAACAACTTCAATCCACTCGGGCCCGATTCCATTAGCATCAACGGCCCAGCGGGTGCAGAAGCCCAAAGTTCCAAGAGTTACGCCTTTATAATAGTGCGAACGGTTATTTGAGTCCCTGCTATCCGATATTTGTTTTACATCTTTTTTCATAAAGTACAATATTGTCAACTGAAAGATCGTAGTTGCTATACGGTCAAAACGAACGACAGGTTCTACAAAAAAAAACTACTTTAGTCAAGCATAAAGCAGTGCGAGTTTCTTGCGTTAACAAGCCGGTTCGTCTAAGATAGCCTGTTCACAGTACATATAATCGGTGCCGCATGATAGATTCGATTATAAAAGTATGGGCAAAAGCGTTACATCTGTGAGAAATATCAGGAAGGAAAAAATAAATGCCGATTGAAAATATGAAAGCGATGCTCGGCAAAGCCGCAGATGGGGCTTATGCAGTTGGTGCGTTTAACATTCTGGACTACAATTCCACAAAGGCTGTCGTTCTGGCGGCGGAGCAGGAAAACGCTCCAGTAATCATCCAGACATCCGCCAAGACGGTTATTTTCTGGGGCACTTCGGCCATTATTTCATGGGTAAGACAGCTTGCCGGCTCATCAAGCGTTCCTGTCGCATTGCACCTTGACCATTGTAAGGATTTAGACCTTATCAAGGATTGCATCGAGTCCGGCTGGACCTCGGTCATGATTGACGCCTCATCAAAGCCGTTCGAAGAGAATCTCGCGTTGAGTCAGCAGGTCGTACAAATGGCCCGGCCTCGGGATGTAACGGTTGAGGCCGAGCTTGGGGCCATCGTCGGTGTCGAGGACGACATCCACGTTAAGGAGCAGGATGCCCATTTAGCTGATTCCCAGCAGGCTATACAGTTTTGCGAGCAAGTCAGGCCGGACTGTTTCGCCCCTGCTATTGGGACCGCTCATGGTGTTTATAAGGGTGTACCTAAGATTGCTTACGACCTGCTTGAAGAAGTCGCAACAACAACGGCGGTTCCTATTGCACTACACGGCGGCACCGGGCTTGCAGACGATGTGTTCAGGAAGTGTATTTCTCTCGGTTGTGCGAAGGTCAATATATCAACCCAGCTCAAATATGCGTTCATCGACGGATTTGTTGCTTATCACAACGCGAATAATACACAGTACAATCCGCTGAAAGTTATAGAGGCTCAGTTCAATGAGCTTAAGGACGGAATTGTTGAGAAGATAAAGCTGTTCGGCAGCTCGGGAAAGGCTTGACACCTGTATCTGCATAAAAGCGGGGTCAAACAGAGGAGACTCTTTAATGCCAAATAAGATAATGCTCGAAGATATTTTGGATAGTAAAGACGATGGCATTTATAACATTACAACAAATGCCCCGGGCCCGCAGGGCCAGCTGCCTTTGACCGAAAGCCTCCTTGTCGATGCACCCAGCGGTGATATCTTTGCGATGAGTCAGAATGCGGGCATGGGATGGGAACCGTCCAAATTGGTCGGGCAGCAGTTTCTGTTAATAAGTACACAGGGAGGAATTCGAAAAAGCGACGGTACACCGGTTGCGCTCGGTTACCACACAGGGCACTTCGAACTTGGCCTTTTGATGGAAACGGCCGCAAACGAATTCCAGCGTCTTGGATACATACCGTTTGCGTCTTTCTGCACCGATCCGTGTGACGGCCGCACTCAGGGTACGCCGGGCATGATGGATTCTCTGGCCTATCGCAATGATGCGGCGCAAGTCTTTCGTCGTCTCATTCGCAGCTTGCCCACGCGAAAAGGAGTGCTTGGTGTAGCGGGCTGCGACAAAGGATTGCCGGCGATGATGATGGCAGTGGCCGCTATGCACAACCTGCCTTCAGTGTTGGTGCCGGGCGGAGTGACACTTCCACCGACTGAGGGCGAAGATTTGGGAACGATACAATCCATTGGTGCGCGGTTTGCCCATGGTGAGGTAACACTGGAATACGCTAAACAAATGGCCTGTTGCACCTGTGCGAGTGCAGGCGGCGGCTGCCAGTTTCTTGGAACAGCGGCAACTTCTCAGGTTGTCAGTGAAGCTCTTGGATTAAGCCTTCCGCATGCTGCGCTTGCGCCGTCCGGACAACCAATCTGGCTGGACATGGCACGTCGCTCGGCCAGGGCACTCATTAGGCTGTATAAAAATGGATTAACTATAAAAGACATCCTTACAGACTCGGCCCTTCATAATGCTATGGTTGTTTATGCGGCCTTCGGCGGTTCGACAAACTTGCTCTTACACATCCCGGCAATTGCCCATGCCGTGGGCCTGAAACGACCAACTCTAGCCGACTGGAAAAAGCTCAACCAAAAGGTTCCGCGTCTTGTTGACGTTTTACCAAACGGCCCAGTAGGGCACCCCACTGTGCGTGTTTTTCTGGCAGGCGGAGTTCCGGAAGTAATGCTGAAATTAAGAGAACTTGACCTTTTGGATTTAGATGTAATGACAGTATCTGGCCAAAGGCTGGGCGAACTTCTCGACTGGTGGGAGAAGTCGCAGCGCCGGCAGAGACTGCGTGAGCTGCTCAGAGAAAAGGACAATATCGATCCCGACGATGTGATTATGAGCCCTGCCAGAGCCAGGAAGGCCGGTATGACAAGTACCATAACACTGCCTCACGGCAACCTCACGCCGGAAGGCTCGGTCGTAAAGAGCACCGCCATTGACCAGACGCTATTGGATTCGGCTGGTGTGTACAGAAAAATTGGTCCTGCCCGTGTCTTCATAAGCGAACCCGATGCCATCCGGGCAATAAAAGAAGGGACTATTAAGCCGGGTGATGTCATCGTACTTATTTGTGCGGGCCCAATGGGCAGTGGTATGGAAGAAATACTGGAAGTGACCGGGGCGCTGAAGCATCTCTCCTGGGGAAAAGAAGTCGCAGTAATAACCGACGGGCGGTTCAGCGGTGTAAGCACCGGTGCGTGTATTGGTCACATAGCTCCGGAAGCATTGGCCGGCGGTCCAGTTGGAAAAGTTCTGGAAGGAGATATGATTCAAATTATTATTGATTGTAAAAAACTGGAAGGAAGCGTAGATTTGATTGGTGAGGCTGACACTCCATCGGACCAGCGAAGTGTTGAACTCGGCGCAAGCATATTGACACAGCGTTCGTTACGGCCTGATCTGGCACCTCGCCAGGACCTGCCGGATGATACGCGATTGTGGGCGGCCCTTCAGCAGGCAGGCGGTGGAATCTGGAGCGGCTGCGTGTTCGATGTTGATGCAATCGTTCTAAAGCTGGATACCGGCAAAGAAACTTTGCCGAAGAAATAACAGATGATTAAATTGTGATAATCTTTATTTAATAAGGATAAATCTATGGCACAAAACAAGAAGAAGCTCTCAGGCGTTTTTGCTCCTGTGGTGACGCCTTTTAATTCTGAAGAACTCGCGCGCGATGACCTTAGGTTCAATCTGCGAAAACTAAATGAGACTGATCTTGCGGGTTATCTCGCGCTCGGTTCGAATGGAGAATTCCGAAGCTTGAGCGACAAAGAACAGATCCAGGTTCTTGAGGTTTTCGCTGAAGAAAAAGGCGACAAAGTTGTTATGGTCGGAACCGGTTGTGAATCAACAAGGCAAACAATAGAAAAGTCAAAACTGGCTTCTGAGATGGGCTTTGACTATGTTAGTGTCCTGACTCCTTGCTATTTCGCCAAACACATCGACGGGGCAACCTTAAAAAGTTATTACACACAAATCGCCGATTCTATTGATATTCCCGTATTGCTCTATAATGCGCCCGGCTTTACAGGCGGAACAGAAATACCGCTGAAAACTATTCTCGAACTGTCAAGGCATCCTAATATTGCCGGCATGAAAGATTCTTCTTCGGCAGGACCGCTCAAATTACTCGCCCACCTTGATCCTGTAGAAGATTTTAATGTTCTTGCCGGCTCAGCCAATTTCTTTTATCCGGCCCTTCACCTTGGAGCTGCCGGTGGTGTGTTGTCACTTACTAATGCTCTGCCCGAGCCATGCTGCAGTCTATACCAATTGTTTACACAAGGCGAATACGACAAAGCAAAGGAACTTTCTTTCAGACTCGCCAGACTCAATCAGGCTGTTTCAGGAGCTTGGGGTGTAGCAGGTGCAAAGGCTGCTATGGACATAATCGGATTTAAAGGAGGTTTGCCGCGGCATCCCCTTCAAGAACTTTCAGAAGAGGCTAAGGCGCGAATAAAGCAGGCAATGATAAATGAAGGATTTATATCTGCTTAAATACTTTGGAAAGCTCGTTAATAAAAAACACAGTTAAGGTGTTCCTGAAAAGATTATGATGGCTCAAGTCGAAAGTAAAAAGAAAACAAAAGGTAATATTATACTGGCGGTAGATATCGGGACGACCGGTATGAAAATGGGTGTCTTTCAACTCTCTTGCGATGCGCTGAGTCTGATGAGGCAATATTCACAGGAGTATGAGGTAAATATTTATAACGATGGTCTGTTCGGGGACATTGAGCAGGAAAAATGGAAGACAGCTTTCATCGCCGGTTGTAAAGATATGGAGGACCTTATCGGTGATGTCGGTGTTATTTCTCTTTCCGGCACCACGCCGGGTCTTACAGCCATGGATAAATCCGGTCAGGCACTTTATCCTGCCATCCTGATGCTTGACCAGCGCTCCCGCAGGCAGGCCCAATTCATAATAGAAACCATTGGTATGGAAGACCTTCTCAATACCACGGCAAACATGCCGGTCGCCGGTGGATGTTCACTGGCAAGCATTCTGTGGGTTAAAGAAAATTGCCCTGAAGTTTTCGACAAAACATATAAGTTCGGCCATTCCAATACGTACTTCGCTCACTGGCTGACAGGCGGTTTTGCCATCGATCCTTCATCTGCATCATTGACAGCACTGTACAATACCGTTCAAAATGACTTTACCTGGAACGAGGATATCGCCTCTTCGTTCGGCATCTCACTTAACAAGTTACCGCAAATAATCCCCGCTTATGAAAGCGTCGGCCGAATGAACAATTCACTCGCCCGCAAGCTGGGATTCAAAAAGGAACCTCCAGTATTAATTGGCGGTAACGATGCGGTCCTGGCCGCGTATTCTGTGGGTATCAACGAGCCGGGTGACATCATTAATGTAAACGGTACTTGTGAAATTACTCTCGTGTGCCTTGATAAATGTCTGGCATCTGGGAATTATAACATCCGGGCCCACGTGCTGAAGGACAGGTGGCTCACTTTGCATGTTATGAATGCCGGCGGCAAGGCGCTGGACTGGTATAAAAACCTGTTCTGCGGAGAATTGAGCGCTGAGGAATTTTACAACAGCTTCCTTCCGCAGGCGATTGAGAGCCGGCTCGATTGTGAAACCAGCGTTACTTATATACCGTATCTTATGGGTTCCCGTTACAGTCTTGAGCCTCTTAAAGCACAGTTATTGGGATTGACCCAGCAGACCACCCGAGAGGAAATATTAGCTGGAATTGTCAGGGGACTTTGCGAATATCAGAAAGCTCACCTGGAAGAAATTGAAAAGAAAATTCCTCTTAAAAACATTATCCACGTAACTGGTGGTGCAACAAATCCAGTGTTAATGCGGGCAAAATCAAAATGGATGAGGGACAGTGAATATATCCATAACGAGCAGTCATCCATGAAGGGAGCTGCCATGCTCGGTCAGAAATATCTTGATAGTTAACGATATCTTTGCCCTGAAAACTTGTTAAGCTTATGAAGTTATGTTTATCCTGTTGATTGATAGGAGCACAGTGTTATGTTCAGCCTTCACCCGCTAATAATTCTTGTCATCGGTATGTTAACTGTCATACTCATGATTACGGTCTTGAAGATGAATGCTTTCATCGCTTTGATTACCTCAGCCGTGATTGTCAGTCTGCTTGCCCCCGGGGATTTGGATACAAAGATAAGCCGCGTGGCGACAGAATTTGGCGGTACGGCCGCAGGAATCGGTATCGTAATAGCACTTGCGGTTGTGATTGGCCGATGTATGATGGACAGCGGTGCAGCGGACCGTATTGTCAGAGGTTTCCTGTCAGTGCTCGGAGAAAAACGCAGTTCCACAGCACTTATGGCAAGCGGCTTTGTGCTTTCGGTTCCTGTATTCTTCGATACGGTTTTCTATCTGCTCGTGCCCCTGGCACGTTCCATGCACCGGCGGACAAAGAAACACTACTTAAAATACGCCATGGCCATTACAGCCGGCGGAGTTATTACTCACTGCCTTGTTCCGCCAACTCCAGGGCCACTAATTATGGCCGACAATCTTGGTATAGATATCGGCGTTATGATTATGGTTGGAGCGATGGTTGCGCTTCCGGCTGCTATCGTCGGAATGTTCTTTTCGGGATATGCAGACCGGCGAATGAATATACAAATGAGACCGCTTGGCGGCGAACTGTCTGAGTCGGAGCCGCTCGAAGACCATCAGTTACCGGGCTTAATGATATCGCTTTTGCCGATTATTCTTCCCGTGCTTCTGGTCTCAGCCAATACGATTGTCCGCACGATAGCCAAGGGTGCCGCTGATGGTTCGAGTTTAAGCCGGGCCGCTGCCATAACCGCCGTATTGGGAAATGTGAATCTGGCGATGCTCATATCGGCGGCAATTGCCATGTGGATGCTCAAGAACAAACGCGCTCTGACAAATGCGCAACTGGCAAAAATTGTCGAAGTGTCACTAATGAGCGGAGGCATGATTATTCTCATTACCGCAGCAGGGGGTGCCTTTGGTGCGATGCTTAAAGCCGCCCAGATAGGCCCGGCGATTGAAAACTTATTCAAGGGAAATAGCGGCCAACCAGCAAATGGTATTATGCTTTTGCTTTTGGGAGCTTTCATCTCTGCGCTGATTAAAATTGCCCAGGGCTCATGTACGGTAGCAATGATAACGGCATCGGCAATGATGGCAGCAATGATTACATCGACTAAAATGTTGGGTTATAACACTGCGTATCTGGCTACTGCCATCGGGAGCGGTTCGATGATAGGCTCATGGATGAATGACAGCGGTTTCTGGATATTCGTAAAAATGACCGGGCTAACTGAAGCCGAAGGACTCAAATCATGGACCCCACTGCTGGCAATAGTTGGTTTCGCAGGAATTGTTGTTTCGTTGCTGTTGGCTATGATTTTACCAATGGTATAAGAAGGCTTACAGTAATTCACTTAAAAAAATCAGGCAGATAATCATCTCCTGCGCCTTGCTGTTCCTGCCCACCCGGCTTTTGCTCCTTTCTGCGCCGGTCTCTCAGCTCTATATATGATCCTTTAAAGATTCGATCTTCTTTACCGGGCCCGGCAACCACCTTTATTGCCGCCTCGTTGAGCAAATGCGTATCCTTGACGTTGATGGCCATGCAGCGCATCTGGCAAAGTCCGCACCCGACACATTTATCTTCCAATACGACCGGGGCAAGCACTCCGCTGTTTTCGATAGGTTCACCATTGTCTGCCGTCTCACCGCCAACTCGAACGAACTCAATTGCATCATACCCTGCTGCCTTACATTCATCCACACACAACTGGCACTGCTCTTTACCGACATACGGCAGGCACGTTTTTTTATTAACCTCAGCCAGCCCTATTCTCGCAGCCTGTTTCTCAGGCAAATTCAATGCGCGTATCGCCCCGGTTGGACAAACCTGGCCGCAGTTGTTACATGAAGGCTCACATCCCGACCAGTCAGGTGTCACCTTAGGTGTCCACAGCGGGTCGAATCCATGCTCCAGGTCGATCGGCTGCAGAACATTGTTAGGACATACTTTGATACATTGTCCGCATCGAACGCACAGTTGCAGAAATTCCTCCTCCGGCACCGCCCCCGGCGGCCTTACCACTGCTTCGCTATTTCTGGCAGCCTTACACAGAGCGACAGGCAGCCCGGCTCCAACTGCTACTGTTCCTATCCCTGCTATTACGTTTCGTCTGGACAGCAGGATATTTTTGCTAATTTCGCTGCTTGCCTTGCTTTCTTCTCTATTCCATCTGCCTGTGAACTCAATCGCCTCGACAGGGCATACCCCTGCACAGCTCTGACAAAAACTGCAGTTAAGGTCTCTGGTTGTGTAATCACTTTTTATTGCCCCAAAGGAACATACTTCTTCACACTTGCCGCATTCCACGCACCGTGAACGTACCTTGCGCTCAGAGAGTCGAAACAAATTGGCCACGGAAAAAACCGCACCGGTAGGGCACAAATATTTACACCAGAAACGCCTCTCCAGAAGATTGAGCGAGATAAGTACTACGAACATGCCTATGGAAATCCAGTGTCCGGCATTCATCGGCGGCACAAGATACCAGCCCTTCATCAGTCCCATTTGAACAGATCCAACCACAAACAGCATTGCCCGCGTTATAACAGCAATCGCTGAAACGAATCCCGACAGCATTACTCCCAATCCGGCCGCTGCCAGCACGGCCGCAAGCACATAGTACCGTGTATTGGCCAATGACCGATATGTCCTGGTTCGAGACTTCAGAACCTTGCCCGTAAACGCCCAATCGAAAAGATCAAGTAGTGTCCCCAAAGGACATACATAAGCACAAAAACTCCTCGGCAGAACCAGACATACTATCAACACTGCAAGCGCATACCCAAGCGCCCACACCCACATTCTTGCTGCTATTGCTGTCGAGATACTGACCAGCGGATCCAACACAAGAAAAATTTCTGCCTCAATGACCTCTTTTGCCTCAAAGAATTCCCCATACTCACTCGATCCGTAAGGCCAGCATACATAGATGAAAAACACGATAAATACGATGAGGCATATACTTTGGAGTATCCTTCGCACCGGAGATGAACGCCACGTCGGCCCGAGCATAGAAAGAATCTTCCCCAGATTTCGAAGGCGACTGTTCATCGGCATGAAGAAATGCAATCTCATAGTATCTCTCTTATTTGTGTTTTCCGCTGGTCTTTATCTTGAATAAAATCCTGCAACCGAATGTCCAATACCCAGGCTACTTACTGCCGCTGGCAAGCGCTTTGGCAGCAGCTATAATGATTGCTTCCGATGTAATCGTTGCGCCCGTTACTGTATCGATCCCTTTAAACCTCTGCTTTTCGACTATCTGCTGTGGTGTGTCCGTCAGAGCCGTGTAAAACTGTTTCTCCCTGTGGTTGATAACACGAACCAACTCAATCCGGCCGTCGGTGACTTTGACCTCCACTTTCATAGGCCCATTGAAGGCCGTACTGCCGGCGCTGTAAACACCATTCGGAATCTTCGATACATCCAGCATCTCGAAGAGCTGTATCGCATCAATATTCTCTTTCGCCTGTTCCACCGCTCGGGAAAAATCATTGTTCTTTTTGGCCGGCAGCCTCGCTGCAATTGTTTTGCGATAATATGCCAAAGCCTCGGTGTATCTGCCCGCCTGGCGACATGCATTGCCGGCGGCAAGATACGCGATATGTGGCATCCCGCTGCGAGCTTTTTGCTCGGCCATCTGTAACGCCTTATCGATCTGCCCCATGTCGGCCCACAGCTTGATTACCTCTCCGTTCCGAGTGTAGTCGGCAGGAACTCTAAGCAGAATCTCGCGGACCATTTCTTCACAGCCCATCTGCCAATAGCAGTTTGCAAGCCGGATCGGATCAACCATGCCGCCATAGCTTGCGCTCATTCGCCACCAAAAGACAGCTCTCGGCCAGTCTTTCTGGAAGTTATAGAACATCGAACCCAAACTCTGCATACTCCTGGCGAGTTTGGCGCGGTCGTTCTTGTGCTTAATCATCAGATGATGAACGAGCTTGATTCCCTCTTTCCAGCGGTGTGGATTCGGATTGATAACGTCCCAAATATACTGCCCGACATTTTTCTGGTTGTTCCATTTTCCGCCCGGTTTCATAGGCCAGCTTAGATCGAGTGTCTTTGGATAGTTCAGTCCCACCGAACTCCACCATTGGGGTGTACTAGCGCCGGCATTTTTAATAAGGGCCTCAACTTCTTGTCTGGTCCTGATTACTTTTGCAGCTTCCTGCTGCCCAAAGGCCAATCCTTGTAGTATAACGACAAAAATTCCTACAAAAAGATACCGGGTACATCTCGATTTATGCCCGACATGTTCGCTCGATGCTGTCCCTGTATCCTTGTGATGCGATACCATCATCCGATTACTCCAACTGTGACTCTTCTTGAAAAATTGTGAGAAAAGCAAATTTTTAATATTACAATTTCTATCAAACCAATAATTTCGTCCGGCTTTCAGTAGTCCATGATTGCCTGGCCAATTTTTTCTATGAAAGTGCCGTATATTGTATCTGTGATGGGAATGTCGTTTTGGTCCAGACCGAGGCGAACGACAACCATGCCCCATTCAGGAATGACGAACATATCGTTGTTATTATATCCACTGGCCGAATAGGTTCCATCTGGAACACCGGGCCACTTTCGCTTGCCGTCGTGTTTAATACTGTTGACCCACCAGTTATAACCGTAAACGCCACGTCCATCCGCACCGCTCAAATCTTCCAGGGGTAAGGAAGCCGGCACCTGGGCCCGCGTCGCCTGATAAACCCAGGCACTGCTGATTAATTGCCTGTTTTTCCATTTACCCTTATTCAGAAATAAGTGGCCGAAACGAGCTAATTCTCGAGCCGAAATTTTCATGTGCTTGTTACCATTTCCCGAGCCTCCGTTGACCACGATACCATTGATTTTTCCGAAATCGCCCCAGTCCCACTTACCGGAGTCCATCCCAATCGGGTCGGCGATTCTTCGCTTAAATAGTTCCTCTATCGGTTCGTCGGCTATTCGGGACAGGACGTTGGCAAACTGGTTCATAGCCGAATCCCAGTAAGCATACTTCGAGCCGGGCGGAGTAAACAGCGGTTTATCAGCGGGCTTAAAAGGTGTGGGGCTTGGGCCATGTTTATAGCTGCCCCGAGGTGCATCGCCAACGGCGTAATATCCGGATGTCATGGTCGTAAAATGGCGAAGTGTGATAGCCGGATATGTTTTCGACATGCCGGATATATATTCTTTTGCCCGCGTTTCCAGAGTCGTCCTATCGTCATCGATAAGTAATCCAAGCACCGTACTGGTAAAGGATTTTGTCAGAGACCAGACTCCGTGAACTTTATCAATGTCCGAGCCTTTCCATACCATATAACCGTTGCGTATGATTACCAGCTCATTGACACCATCCCGCCCGGTATTATCCTTAAGATAGGATATAGCGGCATTAAGCTTAGCAGAGTCGATACCCTGTGATTCAGGTTTCACCTCTTCCCAGTCTTTGCCAGGGAAAGCCATTGTTGAATTGGTGATGTAAACAACAGCATCGATTTTCGAAGGAGCTTTAAGCGATTGCTCTCCACCATCTGCTCTTATGGTACCTTTCGATATAATCTTGCCTTGATTCGGATTAAACCACTCGTATTGATATTTACCGAGTTTAAGTTTTACCGTTATCGAGCTTTCATCAGATACAGGCTTATAAACCAGATATTCAATGCCAGGATTCGCCAGACAATATTTCGTTGAGGCCAAATCATTACGCGGCTTCATTGCTGCCAGATTCATTCTTTCAGCATACTTTCGTGTATATCCCATGCTGACCCGAATCGGTTCCCACTTCGGATCAAATTTTTCCCCGAGAACCACGCCATCATAAGGATCCATAAAAATCGGATTGTACCCCCGCAGAAAACTCTTCCAAACCCATGCCTGATTTCCTCCGATTCCCCAGAGATGGTCGGTGTCACTGAGTACAACTTTTCGACCATCGGCAGCCGGCGGATTGTCCCTGTAACCTCCCTCATTATTCGGTGATACCCAGTCGGCGGGACTGTTGAACAGCGTCTCATTTTTTCCGCCGCGGTACTGGAATGTCATCCCGACCGGATGCTGCTTAGGTTTGTTTTTCTCATACTTTTTAATAAAACGAATCATGTGATATTGCCATTGCGTTGATGGCGGATGGTTTTCATTGGAAATCTCATATAACACATTGTCGAAATCGTAGACAGTATCAATGACCTTGCACACATAGGCTTCCTGCAAGGCAGTAATTTCCGGATCGGCCAAAGTATGAAATTCGAGTCCTTTACCATCTTTATTTTGGTCTGCATCAATACCATTTATATTATTCTGCTTATTGAATGGATGGCCTTCCCATGCCCCGGAAGAAAACTGCATCGCCCAGCCCTCAAAAAGCATTATCGAAACATAAATCCCGCGGTCCCGGGCTTGCGAAACACGACTTCGCAATCGCTCGAAGTAAGCCGGATTGAATTTTGTTAAATTAAACTTCGGCTTGCCGTCAATGGCCTTGCCCGGGCCGGTACGCGCCCATGGTTGGGGTGCGGATGTATGGAGCTTGCTCTCCCTGTTTGCTTTTGTGTTCCATGTCACCGGTTCCCACATCCACATTCGGATAAAATTGTGATTCAGCTTTTGCATCCAGTCAAGGCAGGATGTAAAGTCGAATCGCGGCGGCGGATCTGTTGGACCAATGTCCACCAGATTAGACCATGTATGCGAGCCTGTCAGATAAACAGCCCGGCCGCTATCATCAGTAAAATAGCGAGGATTGTCCTTTAGAACTCGCAACGGACCTTGTATTCTTATATCGTTCGCACATGCCGTCAGGGGGACGAAACAGAAACTAACGATAAGAACTGAGGCCAATGTCCATTTTATTTGATGTGCTCCAATAATTTTCCGATACATTATTATTCTCCTGAATAAATCTGATGATAGGTTCTGTTAAGATTAAGCTTCTTCTGCCTCCTGAATGATTTTTGTAACAATAGTACGATTCTAATGATTAGTCTAACGAACAAAGCTCTTCTAATCAAATATTTTGCTGTGTTCTTTTCTAAACAAGCATAAAGAGGCTTTGATGTGAAACTTTGTAAAGACGTGTAATTTCTTCATCCTTCCAGGCCTTGTGATTGACCTGAAAAAAGTGTATAATATAAGCGGCTATACAACTATAAAAGCAAGAGAAATTTATAAAGAAAGCGATTGGTTCAGATTGTCGGCAGATTGAAGTATGTCGGAAGAAGATAAATCCACCAGCAGTGCCCACCAGAATATTGACCGGCTGGTACACGAGCATGCGGAGACGCTCTACTTTTATGCCCTGACGCGGGTCGGCAAACAAGAGTTGGCCGAAGATATTGTTCAGGATACTCTTCTGGCGGTGCTGCAGAGCTGGAAAAACTTTGCCGGGGACTCATCCGAGAGAACCTGGCTCATAGGAATACTGCGTCATAAAATACTGGATTTCTTCCGACAGAACAGCAGCCGGCAGAGTATGGACGACGAGTCATGGCAAAAGGAATACTTCGATAAAGCCAGGCACTGGAAAGACAAAATGGTTAACTGGAAGGCGAGTCCCGAGGTATTGGTTGAAAACATTGAATTCCGGAAAATTTTGCAGGATTGTCTCAGAGAGCTATCTAAGGTCATGGCTCAGGCGTTCGTCATGCGGGAAATGGAGGGTATAAGTTCCGAAGAAGTATGTAAGTATTTGGAGATTTCCCCGACTAACCTATGGGTGCGGTTGCATCGTGCGCGCCTGCAGCTTCGCCGGTGTCTGGAATTGAACTGGTTTATATAGTACTGTTGACTAAAAAATGGTTCGCAAAACTTTAAAAAATATTATATTTATTTTGACTCTGAGATGCGATCAGGCTTCTCGTTTGATATCCTTTTCACAGGAAACGCCTTTAAATATAGCAGAACGTTTGGCTTTATCTTTTCATCTGCTAATTTGCAGAGTGTGCCGTAAATATAAGAAGCAGTTAAAGCTTATGCGTGATATTCTGGCTAAGCTGACGGAATCACGACTTTACGATATAATGGCATCTTCTCTGCTGACCAAAGAGCAGTCAAAGGCTCTCAAAAGCAGAATTTCAAAAAAATCCGGGAAAATCTGGATTCCATGTAAGGTTCACACCCCTGTTCACGACTCATTAGTGAATTACTTATTCGTTCAGTACTGACAATAATTCAAAAGTGGTGTTGCGCATATGTTTCGACTTGTTGCGCGGCGCAAAAACTAATTTGCTTGTAAACACTAAAAAATAAGGAGTAGTAAACCATGAAAACCAAAACATATATATATTAACAGTAGCGGCGGTTATCGCTTTGGCGACAGCATACTTCACAGTTGATGCGATGGCGAATCGTGGAGATGGAGCACTTGGTGTTGTCTATGTGACGAGCCAGGGACTCTATTACGATACTTTCGTATCAGCCGAGTCTCTTCCTTTGCACTGTCCTTTCCAGAAACTTGAAAACGGCGTCACCGAGTTTGGCCCAGGCCAAAAAGGATATGTCGGTGGAAGATGGTGGATTGATGACGGCGACGGCATCATGGGTCCGTCTGATGTTTTCCTTTTGTGTCCTCTTCTGGGACCGGGTCGAACAACTCCCTGATAGCTTTTTTGATATGGCGCTGGGACACATCCGGGGGAAAGGGGGTGCTTCCAGCGCCTTAAATACTAAAACTGGAATAAATTAATTAATATGCTTGTTCACAAAAAATTGGATGAATAAAAATCATCCACAATAAACAGTAAAATTTGAAAACTATTTTTAGAAAGGAAAAAACAATCAAACCAATGTATTGGGCATTAGTGCTTGCGGTTTTGGCTCTTTTAGCAACCACTCAAACGTTGCAGGCACAGGATGAAACCGTGAACGTCATCGTTAAAATAGAGAGCCTGGCATCCGAAAACGGTGTTTACTTTTCACTGGTATGGGTGGGATTTCACAATGGCAGCTTCGACTTATTCGATTTAGGCAGTCTTGCCAGCGAAGCAGTCGAGCGTATTGCCGAAGATGGTGACACCTCTGTACTCCACGCGGACTTTGAAGCCATCACAACCGATACCGGTGGCATAGATGGTGTGATTACTTCCCCGGCTGGTTTCCCTGGCCTCCCGATATTCGACCCGGGCGAGATCAGTACTGCCGAGTTTACCCTGACAGCATCACAGAATCGATATATGAGCTTCGCCAGCATGGTCGTGCCTTCGAACGATGCCTTCATGGGTAACCACAATCCCTGGGGCATCGAGCTTTTTGACGCGGCCGGAAATTTCAAGGGTAAACAAATCATCACGGTCCCAGGTTCGATGGTCTGGGATGCGGGCACAGAGTTGAATAACGAATTGGATGCGGCTTTCATCAATCAGACCGCTCCCAACACTGGGGTGACAACAACCTGTCCGGTACTGCCTCATCCCGGCTTTTTGAACTCTTATGCGAATCCGGGCGGCGAACCGATTATCCTGGGCGGCATGAATGCTGCCGGAACATTGATAGATCCGGTCGGAGCCGACTTCACATTACCATATGCCGTAGTAGCACGGATTACAATTGAGCCGGTCGCTATGGATAGTGAAATGGGACAGTAGAGACTTAATCTGCTTTCTCAAAATTGAAAAATATTTTAATGCTGGCTTCTACGTTCTAATAGGGTGAGTCGTGACTCGCCCTATTTTTTGCCTTTATCGTCGATATTTATATAGAATAGGATTTTAGATAAAAAGCCACTGAACATCGAATGCCTTTTCAGAGTATATATTCCTACTCACTCGAAATCAGGTTGGCCTCGGGCTGAATTTCTCACCTGTGCAATCCAGCAGAATCCAAACGCTTGTAAAAACATTATATAGCAAAATCGCTTCATTACAGAACAACCCTAATATAAAGTCCGAATCATAAAAGCCGCTAACATCCAAAATCTGCAGGCGGAAGCTCAAAGGAACATCCTGGCCGTTTTGAATAGCTATCAACAGAATACTTTTACAATGCTAATGGGACGCCCTTTTAATTTCTCTCGGATTCAAACTATCGCCTGTAAAGCCCCGGAATTTGAAATTGATACCTGGCTCAACTCGCCGCCGGTCAAACTGTCTGAGCAAAAAGGAAAAGTAACCGTCGTCCACTTTTACGCTTTCGGCTGCGGCAACTGTATCCGCTCACTTCCCTACTACAATGACTGGCACAAGCATTTCCCTCAAAGCAGCTTTTCCATAATAGGAATCCACAGACCGGAGACTGAACAGGAGCGGATTATCGACAAGGTCAAAGACAAAGCTGCTAAAGCCAATATGGAATATCCTATTGCCATCGACAATGAAAGCCTTGCCTGGAATTCATGGGCAAACCATATCTGGCCCAGCATATACCTTGTCGATAAAAACGGCTTCATACGATACTGGTGGTATGGCGAACTAAATTGGAAGGGCGCAGAAAGCGAAAAATTACTTCGAGAAAGAATCCGGGAGCTAATACATGAGCAGGTAGCAGCACCGGAGATGGCCTTGAATTGATTGGAATTTGCCAATAACTTGTCCTGCAATTAGACTGGATTTTCTACCTGGAATGACTCCGATAAGATAGTACTTTGACCATCAGGAGATCTTAAGGTAATATCATAAATTCCCTGGGGTAATCCTGCAGGAATAAGAATTTCCACATTTCCATTCATATTGATTGAATTTATTTCCACGGGAATATCGTTAAGAAGAACATCATGACCGACTAAAAAATTAATTCCTTCAACTGTAAGCAGAACTGTCAGAGGGAGACTGTTATCGTTTTGAATTCCAGGTTCAACCGATTGAATAGATAAGAGCTTTTGTGAGCCTTCCATCATCCAATCAAGACTGTTTCTCATAATAATGTCCATTCCCCTTGAAATTCGCTCAAGAGCAAAAGCAAAAAACACGGCACGATAACTCCCGGTCTCTACCGTAATCCCAATCACGTCTTCAGGATTCTGATTAGTGAAAAGAGCCGGCTTTGCTACATCACTGCGATCTAATACTAAAATATCCGTCATATTCGGAACGTTGATATCAAATTCTGCATTCAAACCGGATATCCCAAGGCTGATAGGACTATCGGTTATTCCGGAAATGTCCAAAGAGGTTTCCTGAGATAAAATCTCTCCATCGGTCGAGTAACTGACAAATGGGTCATGCTCAAATCCTAAAATATGTAAAACTTGTTGTCCAAACGGAGTATGTTCCTGTTGATCACTCCAATCCATACCTGAAACCAGCAGCCGGCCCCCTTGCGCTAAATACTGTGTTAGCTCTACATTGAAACGTGTTCTATAGTTCAATTGCAGCACTAAATTGTCTGTAACTGCATTAAGAGATGTAGTAGCCATAAACCATGAAACCGCCTGAAAGTTCTGCATATACTCAAGAGAAGGATAAGCATTGAGTGTGTTCACATCCCACAAAGTTGGCTCATAGCCTGCAAGGCTAATTGCGTCTAAATATTGGTTCTCGATAGAATCGCTGCCGTCATCGTCAATTAATAATACATTTCCCTCTGGAGCGGGAACTTTCATAACGCGTGCCCACACAGGAACGCGCAGTAGTTCTGCCTGATTATCCAAATCGATTATCACATCTCCACTTATGTCTTCGAAATCTCCGGGTTGCGATGGGGGATTGAATTTCAGTTTTAACAGGACATCGATACTCTCAGACGGCGCTAAATCAAATTGATTGGGGAATATATCGAAAGATTCTATTCGGTCCGTTCGGGATAATTCCATCGAGATGAAAAAAGATTGGGACTGCAGAGATACATTTCTTAAGCTGACAGTTTTTTCGAATTCAGTCTGGCTATCGACCAGCAAATTTTCCCAGCTTATAGTCGATGGTGTTACTATCACGGGAAGATTTATGGCCTTGCCGGGATCAATATGTCCCCCTCCCCGTTCCATCCCGGACATCGAAGCAATATTCAATGGTCGTTCAGCAGAAATAACTATTGCTGATTTGATATCTTCCGGTTTCCATGAAGGATTCATTTGTTTGATGATGGCTGCGGCTCCTGCCACACGGGGCGACGAAAAGCTGGTTCCATTACTGAAACTGAAACCGGACACATCAAATGCGGTATATTCGAAGAGGCTTAATTGGAATTCTCCCGGAAAGTCGTTCTGTGTTGCCGCATAACTTCCTTCACCAATCGCAACTATCTCGGGCTTTATGGAATAACCAAGAGAAGGACCCAAAGAAGAAAACGTACTTAATTGAAAAGAGCTTTGCTCTCTCTCCAAGGGAGCAGCAGCATAGAATTCTATTTCCACTGTACTTGAATTCTTAATAGCATTTTTGACAGACAAGCCGGTATTGTGCGACAGGAAATATGAAGGTATTTGCGTGCCGGGAACACTTGGACCAAGAAGAGGTTCGTCGGGGCCCTCTTCTGCATTGCCGTTATTATAGATCAGAGCACCCCAGCCGCCGATTTCCTGTACATTGTTAATTTTAGTTGTGAATGTGCAAATACCCCGCTGAACCAAAACCCATTTATTCTCTGCAGAACCACCATGCAGGCTCTCACAAACCAGGCCGTCTTGATCGCCACCAAAACTGCGGCCGTCAAAATTATCAGCGTCAATGAGTTCAAACCGCCCGAGCAATGGTCGTGAGAAAAAATCGGGATTCGGACCTAAAACAACTTCTTCTCCGCTTAAGATTTCTCTTCCATCGGCATATACGTTCATCATTGCAATAGACATCCCGGCGGAAAACTCGCTATTGTGAGAATTTGTCACAGAACCGACCGTGATAACTTCCGGAATCTGTCCCGGAGCTCCGATTGTATCTGACTTACCGGAATTACCCGCCGCAGCAACGACAACTACTCCCG
>JAVVFI010000019.1:0-25723 GCA_032250555.1 Sedimentisphaerales bacterium | reverse complement strand
AAAGATGAGGGATTTGTCAACGCTTTTGGCGAATATTCGGCACATAAAATCCGATTTTGATGAGAAAAACGGTGTTATTCTTGCAGGGCGCTCTCTTGAACCACTACAGTTCTATTCTGCTATTAGTCCCGTTCTAAATCAAGTATTAGAGCACTACCGAATAACTTGGGGTGGGGGCTATAAAAAAGAAAGACTTCCGCACCGGTGGAAAAATCTTGGAATACTGCTTTTAGGTGGCTGTACAAAAATGCCATTCATACGAAATAAACTGAGCTGGTACAATCCTGGTCAAGACTTTTGCCTTATCGAACCAGACGTGCGATTAGTCGAGTTACCAGGAGATATTCAAGTTGTAGGTTCACGGAGGGATTTGTGTTTAAAAGATTATGCAAACCTGCTCATGGTAGCTCATGGTACGTCATTTCACATTGGAGAAATCATGAGCTTCTTCAAGCCAAGAGACGTTAGCGACGACATTCCACCACCTCTACCTAAAAACGAATCTCCTTTCTTTGGTCACTGGTGGTAAGTCAGTATCAAACACAGCGTCTGGACAATAAAATAAATCACGGACAAATTTTCAAAATATTTTGTTTCTTTCTTCTATTGACGATATATTTTTGCGCAGCAAAAAAGCCCTTTACCGAAGTAAAGGGCTTTTTCGTGTCAAAATCAAAGAACGCCCGCACGCATGATATATAGTATATTAGCAGTAAAAAGGCAAGGGAATTTTAAGGGAATCAGGATACCTGGGCAACCACGCGGGATTGCCCCTACATTTCGATTGATTAATGGTGAGGGCGGTTCGCGAAGAAGCCGCTACAGGTTGTATTCTTTGATTTTTCTGTAGAGGGTTCTTTCGCCGATGCCGAGGATTTTAGCGGCTTTTTCGCGGTTGCCTTTTGTTTTGGCTAAAGTATCTGCAATTGCCTGTTTTTCAAGTTCGTCCAGCGGCAAACCTGCCAGGCCTGCTGCCGTACTTCCGGAGGCCAATTGCGGTCTCTGAGCAATTTCAGGAGGAATGTCGGCCGCATCGAGTTTGTCGCGGTCGCACATTACAAGCATTGTCCTGATAGTGTTTCGAAGCTGACGAATGTTGCCGGGCCATTCATAGTGTGTTAGGATTGTCAAAGCGGCGTCGGTTATGCCTGTTATTTTGGAGCCGACCTCTGTGACGGCCTCTTTGATGAAAAAGTCTATAAACTCCGGTATATCCTGTGCTCTGTCGCGCAGGGCCGGAAGAGAAATGTTTACACCCTTGATTCTAAAGTACAAGTCCTGTCTGAAATCTTTTGTTTCGATAAGGTTGTTTAAGTTCTGGTTGGTAGCGCTGATGATACGGACATCGACGACTGTTTGTTTGTTCGAGCCGACCGGTATTACGATACCATCCTCGAGGACACGCAGAAGCTTGGCCTGGGAACTCGGCGCCATATCCCCGATTTCGTCTAAGAATAAAGTACCTTTATCCGCCGCTTCGAATAATCCTTTTCTGTCGTTGGCGGCACCTGTAAAGGCGCCTTTAACATGGCCGAATAATTCGCTCTCCAAAAGAGTCTCGGGCAGACCGGCGCAGTTTATCGGCAAAAAAGGTTTGTCCCATCGCAGTGAATTAAGGTGAATGGCTCTTGCGAGCAGCTCTTTACCCGTTCCGGATTGGCCTTCGATCAGTACGGAGATATTAGTCGGAGCTACTCGTCGCAGGATCTCGAATATACCCTCTACTGCGGGATCTTTACCACGGACGCCGGGAAAGTTAAATTGTTCTTTTTCAGCTTTGTTTTTTTGTGTCTGGCGGGAATGTGCTGCCATAACTTTATTTCCTGCCTGGGTTACAAGAGTGCGAAGCTGGCCGATGTCAATCGGCTTTGTGAGATAATCGTATGCCCCCCTTTTGATTGCTTCCTTGCAGGTGTCGATAGTGGCGTAGGCGGTTATTAAGATAACTTCCGTTTTGTCATTTTGCTTTCTGACTTCTTCGAGTATGGAAAGACCGTTTATATCTTCGTTTTCGAATTTTAAATCGGTGACGACAATATCGATCTGCTGACTGCGCACAATTTCCAGAGCATCTTTTCCTGTGTAAACAGGTATTGCTTTTGTGCAGAATTTTTCAAGCGATTCTGCGATTCCATCGGCATGGTCCCGCTCATCGTCAACAACCAGAATTAGATTTACTTTTTGCTTCAAACCGGCTCCTCATCAAGCATAAAGAGGTAAGTTAATAGTAAATGATGTACCTTTTTGGGGCTCACTGTCAACTGTTATTGTGCCATTATGTGCGGCAATAATCTTCTGTGCAGTGGCCAGTCCCAAGCCACTACCGTGCGGCCTGGATGAATAATAAGTATTGAAGATATGCGGCAATTTGTCCGGGGCAATGCCGGTGCCGGTATCATTAATCTGAATAACTGCATCTTTTTTTTGGAGGAAAGTCCTTATCATTAATTCTCCATTTTTGCCCATAGCCTGCTGAGCGTTAATAAACAGGTTCAATATCACCTGTTTTAACATATCTGTGTCAACCTTGCAAATAAGAGGCTCGTTATGCAGCCCCTGCCGCATAGTTATCGAATGGCTGTGTGCTTGCGGAGAGTAAAAATCAATCATATCGCTGACAAGCTCATTAATATCAGCACTTGCCAAATGTAATTCGGTTTTGTCAACGTATCGCAGGAAACCGTCGAGTATCTGCTCGAGCCTGTCCGTTTCTTTTTGAATAACGGCTATTTTCCTGAGTGCTCTTGTTAGATTGCGATTATCTTTTTCCGTACCGATTTTGCCGGATTCGGCAGAAGTTGAATCCTGAAGTTCTTCACCGACAAGCTCCAGATTAATTTTGATAGTGGAGAGAGGATTTTTGATTTCGTGGGCAAGCTCTCCGGTGAGCTTGCCTAATTCTTCAAGTTGATGCCCGTTCTTGATTTTTCGAGTTTTGGTGAACTTTTTATGCAGAGCTAACACAACAGCCGGAACAACTGTTAATAAAGCAACAACAAAACCACATATAAAATGCAGCACTTATCTTCCCTCTGCCTTTTGACCTTAGTAGATAGGAGTAAGGTCCCGTAAAAACTGAAAATCAAAACACAACAAAGATCGATTGGGGACATATTTTCATATATCCCCAATCAATGTTACAATTTTTCTTAGTCGGCTTGTTTTTCTTCTACTTTTTTCGCTTCCCTGGGTTTATCTGATTTATCGATTTCAGCAAGGGCAGCTTTACGTGAAAGTTTGAGTCTGCCCTGGTCATCGATTGAAATTAATTTTACAGGTATCAAATCACCCATTTTGCAAACTTCATCGACTTTTTTAATATAGCCGTCACTTAGCTCGCTAATATGACAGAGGCCTTCAACGCCAGGCGTGATTTCAACAAAAGCACCAAAATCCTTTACAGAGACGACTTTTGCCGGATTATAAATGCGTCCGACTTTGGGCGGCTGAGTAATCATCTCGATAATATCTTTAGCTTTGATGTGACCATCGCCACCGAGACAGCTAATGAAAATAGTTCCATCTTCTTCGATCTCAATGGTTGTATTGGTCTGCTCCTGAATTCCTTTGATTACTTTGCCACCCGGGCCGATTACTTTGCCGATAAATTCAGGGTCGATCTGGATACTTATCAGTTTGGGTGCATATATGCTTAATTCAGGCTTCGGTTCGCTAATGGTTTGGGCCATGATCCTGAGGATATCCAGCCGTGCTTTTTTAGCTTTTTCCAAAGCCTCGACCATAATATTATGTGCCAGACCCTCGGCTTTAATGTCGAGCTGTATAGCCGTGATACCATCAACCGTCCCGGCAACCTTGAAATCCATTTCACCGTAGTGGTCTTCCTCGCCGGCTATATCGGTCAGAAGTTCGTGCCTGCCATTGGCGTCACTAATCAAGCCGATTGATATACCGGCGACGGGTTTTGCCATGGGAACACCAGCGTCCAATAGAGCTAAGGTTCCGCCGCAGACCGAAGCCATTGAACTGGAGCCGTTGGATTCGGTGATATCAGAAATAATCCTGATAGTATAAGCGAATTTATCGTTCGTCGGTTTTACCTGCTCCAAAGCCTTTTCCGCAAGGGCTCCGTGTCCGATTTCTCTTCGGCCCGGGCCTCGCATGGGTCGAACTTCACCTACAGAATACGGCGGGAAGTTGTAGTGCAGAGTGAAGTTTTGAGCGTATTCATCCAATAAGCCGTCTATGATCTGTGCATCTCTGACTGTGCCGAGAGTTACACTCACCATGGACTGTGTTTCTCCTCTTGTAAATAATGCAGAGCCGTGGGTCCTGGGCAAAATTCCTACATCGCAAGAAATTTTACGAACTTCATCATAACCTCTGCCATCGGACCTTTTGCCGCTTAAAAGCAGTTTCTTAATGACCTCGCCCTCTATTTTGTCAAGCATTCGTTTGACCATTGCTTTGTTATATGTGGCGGCAGGTGCATCCTGCGATTGCGAATCATTCTCATCAGCACAGTATTGTGTAATAACCTGCTCAAAAAGTTCCTTTTGAGCAGTTTTACGCTCCTGCTTATTCGGAATTTGCTTAATCTCGGTTAGTTTGTCTGATATCTGCGAACGAATATCTGAAAGGAGCTGCTTATCAGTTTCAACAAGCGGTATTTCCTTTTCGACGCCGACCTTCTCGCGGAGTTCATCGATCATTTCACAAACTTCAGCGACTGTTTTTTGGGCGGTTGCGATGGCATCGGCTATAACATTTTCCGGAAGCTGCTTGGCACCGATTTCAATCATATTCATCGCATCTTTGCGTCCGCCAAGGAGTAAATTCAGGTCTCCTTCGTCAAGCTGCTTATGGGTGGGATTGACTACGAATTCTCCGTTTACTCTGCCTAATCTACAGGCCCCAATCGGCCCTAAGAAAGGAATCTTGCTTATTGTAAGAGCGGCACTGGCGCCTATCATGGCAAGGACATCCGGGTCATTTTCCTGGTCAGCGCTTAAGACATTCGCTGAGATTTGGACTTCCTGGAAGTAGCCTTCTGGAAACAGAGGCCTGATAGGTCTGTCAATCTGCCTTGCGGTCAGTGTTTCTTTCGTGCTGGGCCTTCCTTCACGTTTAATAAATCCGCCCGGAAATTTACCTGCGGCGCTATGTCTCTCGCGATAATCAACACTCAATGGGAAAAAATCAATGTCATCGAATCTTGGCGGCGCAGTTACTGCCGCAACAATAACGACTGTATCACCGTACTGGACTAAAACTGCACCATCGGCCTGTCTGGCAATTCTACCGGTTTCAATGGAAAGTGTTCTATTACCTATTACTCTTTCTACCCTACATACATCAAACATATACTACCTCTTTCTACATACATTAAACTTATACTATCTCATTCCTACCTACATCAAACATCTACAACTTCGCTGGCATGTTAATAAGTGGATTCCGCCCTTACACGAGCGGGTTACTTGTGTGCTAAAGCTCATCTATTTTCGCAAGCCGAGCCGGGATATAATTTTCTGATAGCGCTTTACGTCTTTATTTTTCACGTATTTCAGCAATGCCGACCTTGTCCCGACCATTTTCAATAAACCGCGTCTTGAAGCGTGGTCTTTTTTGTGAATTTTGAAATGCTCTGTCAGCTCGTTAATTCTTTTCGTTAAAATTGCAATCTGCACTTCAGGTGAGCCTGTATCCCCCTCGTGCGTCTCAAAATCGCCAATAATTTCCTGTTTTTTCTGCTTTGTCAACATCTTTTGGGTAAATCCTTTCTATCGCATCTTTCAAACAATATTTCAACTTATTATTATAAACCAAGTATTTTATTGAGCAATTATCATAATTGCAAGCCTTTTCCAGGACTGGAGATAAAAAGATTTGTAAAGGCCAATATGAAGGTGTTTATGGGGTATTTGTCCCAATGAGGATTATATTGATTATAGCGATTTCCGGTTACAATTGCATAAATCGAAGGTATTACTTTTGGCTTGACGCGTATGGAGAGCTTGATATAATGGTGAAAAGATATGTGTTTTGGTTAGGGTGTTGATTCCCGTTGTAAATCATTTTGTAAAGTCGGCTGCATAGTACCGTCACTGGCATAGCCATTCTTAGTACCTTGTCCTTAAGATGACGTTTTCTGCAGAGTTTTTGACATTTGGAGTTACTTCATGAATAGAACTATTATCTTCGCCATACTATTGTGCGGCCTGTTTGCCGCCGCTACTTCCACTGCCCAGGCCGAAAATTGGCCCGGCTGGCGCGGCCCGCGCGGCGACGGTTCGTGTATAGAGAAAAACGTCCCTGACAAATGGGACCCTGCGGAAGCGATTTGGAAAACCCAACTTCCCGGCAAAGGACATGCTTCTCCGATTGTCTGGGGCAATCGCGTTTTTACCGTCACCGGCAGGCCTGAAACAAAAGAACGAGTCCTTCTCTACCTTGACCGTAATACAGGGAGCATCCTATGGCAAAGGACCGTTGTGCAGGGGCCATTAGAGAAGCTTCATAAAGAGAACAGCTATGCCTCGGGTACTCCGGCCACCGATGGAGAGCGGGTTTACGTTACCTTTAGGGTCGGCGACGATATTATTGTGGCCGCGCATGACTTTACCAGCGGCAAGCAGCTCTGGCTTGTTCGACCGGGGACACATTCAGGCGGGTGGGGATTCAGTAATGAGCCCGTGCTCTTCAAGGACAAGGTCATTGTCGATGGCGATGGTAAAGACAAATCCTTCCTGGTCGCTCTTGACCGCAAAGACGGCGAGACACTCTGGCGCAAGAACCGTGTTAATAAGGGAATCAGCTACAGTGCCCCACTGATCCGTGAGATGGCCGGCCGTACCCAGATGATCCAGTGCGGCGACCGGAGCGTGGTGAGTTTCGATCCGGATACCGGGGAACAGATATGGAAGGTTGACGGCCCTTCGGAAGAATTTGTAGCCACACCGGTTTACAGTGACAAGGCCGGGCTGGTCTTTATCAGCAGCAGTTGGCCCAAACGGTTCCTGCTTGCGATTCGGCCCGATGGAAAGGGTAATGTTACGAATACTCACATTGCCTGGCAAGACACAAAGGGTGCCCCCTATGTTCCTTCCATGATTGTAGCTGACGATTATCTGTTCAGTGTCAACAGGGCCGGCACGGCTTTCTGCTACGAAGCGGCCACCGGTAAGGTGCTTTGGGAAGAGAAGCTGGGCCGACATCACGCCTCCCCTGTCCTGGTGGAAGGACGGCTCTTCTACATTAATGACAACGGCCAGGTGAACGTTATCAAACCGGGTGTGGAGTTCGAGCGTGTTGCACAGTATGAATTAGGTGAGTCATGCTATGCCTCACCGGCTATCAGCGACGGCCAGGTATTTATACGCGGCTTTGAGCACCTCTTCTGCTTTGGCCGAAAGAGAGACTGAAAAGACTGATAGGTTGTCACGCCCTATCCGGGTAATCCGGTTCCATTGGATTTACGGTGCGTTGTTTGTTGAAGGAAAGATTCCAGAATTTCTGCTGCAGCGACAGCATCGAGGCGTTTTTTCTTTTTTTTACGAGTATAATTGGCGGAATTAAGCTTTTCTTCAGCACTGAAGCTGCTCAGGCGTTCATCATGAATAAGAACAGGGACTTTAAGGCGGTTTTGTAGCTGCTTGCCAAACTTCAAAACAAGTTCGGCCTGGGGGCCTTCTGAACCATCCATATTTATAGGAAGCCCTAAGACAACGGCATCGACATTTTCGGCCTCGATGATTTCGGAAATCTTTTTTATCAGTTCCTTTTGTCCCTGGATTACAGCCAGGGGTGAAGCTATAGTCTCAGCCTGGTCGCAGATTGCCAACCCAGTGCGTTTAGTGCCGTAATCTATTGCGAGGTATCTCATATTTAGTGTGTAGTAATGTCTTAGACGCCCTTTAAGTTATAAAAACTTTTCACCGCCGTGCTGCTTTGTTAATTCGAGCATCTCTTTTAGCTTGTCGGCCTGGTCCATGCGGCATACAAGTGTGGCATCCGGAGTGTGGACTATAACCATATTCTCTGCTCCAATAGCGGCAATTAGATGTCCCTTGTCTTCAGTAACAATAATATTGTTTTTGCAGTCGAGCAGCTCGTTTGTGTCGGATATGACGATGTTATTGCCGGAGTCGGGGGTGATGATATCCGCAAGAGCCGCGAAAGAACCCAAATCAAGCCAACGGCAGTCCAGCTTAATAGCATGGACGTTGTCGGCCTTTTCCATAACGGCAAAGTCGATGCTGATTTTGGGTAGTTTTACGAACCACTCCCTGAGCGTTTGCTGTTGATTCGGGGAGCCCCAGTCGGCCTGGATTCTGGCTAATGGCTCGGTAACCTCGGGCAAAAACTTGTGTAAATAATCCAGGATTGTTTTGGCTTTCCATACGAACATGCCGGAATTCCAAAAGTATTGGCCTGTGTTAATATATTCTTTTGCGGTTTGTTCATCCGGTTTTTCTTTGAATGCTTGAACGGAATAAATCTTATTTTTACAGCCGGTGTACTCACGGGCGTTGGTACAGTTTATGTAACCGAGTCCTGTGCTGGCAAATGTCGGCTTGATGCCGAAAGTAATCATACTGGCCGGATTATTATTAACGAAGACAAGAGCATCTTTGATGGCCTGCTGCTGTACATCGGCTGGTTTTATAATCTGGTCGGCGGTGACTACAGCTATTGTGGCTTGCGGGTCGTGTTTTGTCAGAACAGTTGAGATAAGCCCGATGGCACTGGACGTATCACGGACAGCAGGCTCAGCTATGACATTATCAGGAGGCAATTCCTGAAGATTTTCACGCACTATATCCACATAGCTGGCGTTTGTGAGAACAATTATGTTTTTGGCATCGAATATCGGCGTGAGCCGCTCATAACAACATCGAAGGAGTGTTTGCCCTTCGAAGAGTTTCAAGACTTGTTTGGGACGTTTTTGTCGGCTGAGCGGCCATAGTCTCTTGCCTGTCCCCCCTGCCATTATAACTGCATAGTCCATTATTACATCCTCTAATCTGTTAAATAATTGTAGAGTATCAGACCAAAAACTTTTCATCGATTTCGGTCAAAGATTGGATTTTTGTCGCAAATTCTTCGTATGTATAACCGGTTTCATAATCACCCGGTTTGCCCATAAGGGCAAATGTGGCTTCTTTGCCCAGCTCAACGGCTGGCTGATCATAGGGATTGATATTGAACAAAGCTCCTACGAAAGAAGTTGTTACCTCAAATAAGTAAATGAACTGGCCAATTGAATAGGCATTTACTTTATCAAATAAGACCGTCAGGCAGGGACGTTTGTCTTTCAAAAGGGCATACTCTGTCGCTTTCTTTTCGTTGTTGAGCAGTGAACTTAATTTTTTGCCGGCAAGAAAACCGAGTTCTCCAGCACAATCCGGAGCCGGGCCTATTTTGATATCATTATCGAAATTGCTGACCTGAAGGAAAGTAAATAGTTTGTCGTTGGGTCCTTCGCGATATAACTGCACCTGGCTGTGCTGGTCGGTTGTGCCCAGGGCTTTAACGGGTGTAGGGCCTATGTAAACGTCATTGCCGTTTAAATCTTTAACTTTGCCGAGGCTTTCGGCCCAGAGCTGCCTGTACCAGTCGGAGAAGTCTTTCAGGGCGTAGCTGTATGGCATCATTACCGATATTTTTTTGCCGTGATTGTAGAAGTGATAATTTATGGCGGCATTTATAGCGGCAGGATTTTTATCGAAATCTTCACATTTGCACCTGGCGTCCATATCGCGTGCACCTTCCAATAGGGAGTCGATATCAATTCCGCACATGGCGGCGCTGAATAATCCGACTGCGCTGAGGACTGTGAATCTTCCGCCTACTCCGTCGGGGACTTCGAGGCATCGCAAATCAGCATCATCGGCAATCTTGCGAAGAGTTCCCTGGTTGGAATCGGTGGTAGCGACAACCTGGTTTCGCAGGCCATCGGGGCCGAGTTTGTCGAGAAGCAGTTGGCGAATAATCATAAACTGGGCCGCGGTTTCGGAGGTCCGGCCGGACTTGCTGATTACATTGAAGATAGTCTTTTCGAGTTTGTCTGAGAGCCAGTTTAGAAATGACACTAATTGAGCGGGGTCAACATTATCGAAAACAAACAGACGCGGGCAGGAGCGTTGTTTTTCATCAAGATTGTACATATATGGATTAAGGGCTGTTTGTAAAGCGATGTTGCCAAGAGCTGAGCCGCCGATGCCTAAGATGACGAGATTATCACATCGAGGTGCTAATTCTTTAACCAGTTCCTTGACCTTTTGAGAGATATCCGATTTATATGGCAAATCCCGATAGGGAGTTTTACCCCCCTGCCTTTCCTTGTTCAACAGAGAAATTAAGAGTGAGGTTTTTTCTGCGAGTGCTTTTAGCTGCTCAGGTGTGATGCCGTGTTCGCTGCCAATGACGTTTGCCATAACATTGCTGTAGTAGAGTTTGATTTCCTGTTTCGACACTGATGTATTCCTTTCTCGATCTTTTTCTGTTTTCTTAAAGTCCATCTTTGAATTTATAGTTATTGATCTATTATTTGAATTCATGTCCCTTAAAAGCTTTTTCTTTGTCTATCCAGCCGCCGGGGATGTTTTCGGTGTGGGCCTGACGGGCGTAGACTTTCATTTTTGTCAAGATATCCGGGTATTCGTCTGCAATATTGTTCTGCTCCCCGATGTCTTTGTTCAGGTCGTATAATTCGAATGGTTTATTTTTGGCGGGCTGAATTGCTTTCCAGTGACCCATTCTCACGGCTGTCTGTTTTCCATATTCCCAGTAAAGATATTGGTGTTTTTTTTGTTTGCGGCCGACTGCTTGCTCGCCTAATAATGTCGGAACAATTGATATTCCATCAATATTGTCCGGTGGGTCGACTAACGCAAGCTCTGCCAGGGTCGGCATTACATCCGGGAAATACCACAAATGGTCGCTGACAACACCGGCTTTAATTTTTCCAGGCCAACGCACAATCATCGGGATACGCAGGCCTCCTTCGTATAAATTTCCCTTTTTACCACGGAATTGTCCGTTAGAATCGAAGAAGTGGTTGAAATAACGTGCACCGCCATTGTCGCCGCAGACGAATACTATTGTGTTGTCGTCAATATCAAGCCATTTGAGCAAATCGAAAATTTCTCCTATTTGGCGGTCAACCATAGCTACCATAGCGGCATATACCTTTGCATCCTCGGGTCTTCTATAGCCTGTTGTGTTCCATGATTTATCTTTGAATTTAAGCCAGTCGGGGTCATCTTCGGGGATTCCCCAGCGTCCGTGCGGCGGCGTCCATGCGCAGTAGCAGAAGAAAGGCCTGTCCTTATTTTCACGAATGAACTTTATGGATTCGTCGAATATCAGATATTGCGAGAATTGTTTTCCTGTGTAGAAATCGCCTGTATTGCCTTCAAGAGGTACTTTTTCACCGCTTCGTATAAGGTAGTTGGGGAAAAATGAGTGGGCGTGGACCTGGTCGTAGTATCCGAAGAAGATGTCGAAACCGTGATTTTCGGGAACGCCTGTAGTTCCCCTGTCTCCGCAGCCCCACTTGCCGAATCCGCCGGTGGCATAGCCGGCTTTTTTTAGAACCTCGCCAACAGTAATATCATCAGCTCGCAAAGGCACGCCACCGGGATTCGTGCGTACGGTCGTATGTCCTGTATGCTGGCCTGTCATCAATACGCTGCGGGTCGGCGCACAAACCGGAGCGCCTGCCAGTGCCTGAGTGAAACGCATGCCTTCGGTTGCCATTCGGTCGATGTTTGGTGTTTTCAGGTATTTATTGCCCATGCAAGACAACTCATAATAGCCAAGCTCGTCCACCATTATATATACGATATTCGGTTTTTTGTTTTTTGCGGAGCGCTGTTGTGTCTGGGCGCACCGCGGCATTGCCAGTGCCGCTACACTAATGCCTGCAACTTTCAAAAAATCACGACGTTTCATGGAATTATCCTTTATAAATAAAGCAGCCAAAAATAAGCATTTTTAAGAAACGATTAATCTTCACTTTTTTCTATTGCCGCTGGTGCACCGAAAAACTTTTTCAGACGTTCGGTGTTGAATTTAAGCTCTCGTTCATAGGTATAAATGCCGTTTACTTCCTGTTCTACATCGGTAAGTTGTGTATAGCAATAGCCTGCGATGTTGGGGTGGTCGGTAAGAATGAGTGTGAGTTTGCCAATCAGCTCTTCGACCTCCTCAGCGTTTTTTCCATATCCCCACTTATTTCTGCTGTCGCCGGCTGGCGGCTTAGCAGCGTGTTCTTTAGTCCAGAAGGTTCCGCCGTACTCATCCACGGAGTAAGGCTGTCCTTCATATGGAGCGGATATTTCGGGGAAGCGAACAAAGACGTCCTTACTATCCGGTGCGACTGAAGCATAGCGCTGGCGGAACGTTTCAGGATTCTGGTCGTAATCGTGGACTGTGAATATGTCTGTTTCAACGTGAACGTATCCACTGCAATCGTTGATTGGACGCGTCGGATCCAATTCGCGTGTCATGTCAACTGTTTCTTTTACAGCACGGCGATGAACCTCCCAACGAGACCTTGCGGCTCCGGCGGTTTCATTAAAAGGTGTCCAGGCTACAATTGAAGGATGATTTAAGTCACGCATGACGACCTCTCGCCATTCGGTTTGATGGTTGTGTACTCCCTGTGGATTGGCGAAAGAATGGGAACCGCCCCAGTCGCAGAACTCTCCCCAGGTTATATATCCGAGACGGTCGGCCCAGTAATGGAACCGTTCCTCGAAGACCTTCTGATGGAGACGTGCGCCATTAAAGCCTACTGCCATTGAAAGTTCAATATCGGCTTTTAGAGCTTTATCGCTTGGCGCGGTCCATATGCCATCGGGATAAAATCCCTGGTCAAGAACGTGCCGCAAGAAGATGGGCTTGTTATTGAGATAAAACTTATTTCCTTCAATGTGGAATTTGCGAAGGCCTGCATAGCTGTTTACCGTGTCCACAATACGGTTATCCTGGAGAAGCTCGAACCGGAGTTTATAAAGGTACGGATCTTCCGGGCCCCATGGTCGAGGCTTTTTTACTTTAAGAATCTGAGCAATGCCGTTGGCTGATTGTGAGCGGATTGAGGTGAGTTTTTCGCCGGTATCTGAAAGGAGAGTGGCTTGAAATTCCATTCCGCTGCGGTAGTTATTAATAACCGGAGTCAGGACGAAGCGGCGGTTGTCGAGGTCTGGTACAATACGAACTGATTCAATAAAACTTTGCGGCCGAGCTTCCAGCCAAACAGTTTGCCATATTCCTGTAGTCCTTGTATAAACAACACCGTGCGATTCGAGTCTCCTGCTTTGTTTGCCTGCCGGCTGGACGTCGGAGCGTACATCATCGAGTGCGCAGACGAAAAGGTCGTTCTCTCCATTGCGCATTGCATCGGTAATCTCGAAGCAAAATGATGAGATGCCGCCATAGTGACGGCCAATGCCGGTTCCATTTATCCAGGCACGGCAGTCATAATCGACTGCGCCAAAGTGTAAAAATACTCGTTTGCCCGCCCATTGTTTCGGAACAGTAAATTTCCGGTGATAACAAACTTCGTTCATAAAGTTTGTATATCCGATACCCGATAGTTTGCTCTCAGGGCAGAACGGGACGATGATTTTTTTATCCAGCTTTGTCGCGTCCTTCGGCCAGTCTTTCTCATTGCCGGAGAAGCCAAGGTCGAAACCAAAGTTCCATTGGCCGTTGAGATTAAGCCATGTTTCCCGGTGGAATTGAGGTTTTGGATGTTCGGGACGGGGAATTCGCTTATGAGTTTGAGCTATAGAGTTCACTGCAGAAACTGTAAAAAACAGTAACATAATTGGCATAAAGCGGAATAATTTAACCTTATTCTTAAGCAAAACTGCACCTTTCATAATCTTTCCTTTCATCAGCCATTCACAAATAATTATATGAAACAGACCGGTTCTGGTGAGATTATAACGTACTGAAATTGATGTGCAATTAGTTTCCAGTTTTACGTTTCATGCGGGGCACTTATAAAGTTAGCCTGCTCGATTTTTCCTTGATAAGTTTCAATCAACTCAATCGCACTTCTATCGCTCCCTTTGAGGTTTTATCAAGTTTGAAGGTGCCGGTTAGTTTTTGGCCGCCGATTTGAACAGTAACTTCATATTGGCCGTAAAAGCCCTGGAATTTTGCTTCGCCTGCCGTTTTGGTTGTTGTTTCAAGCTGGGTCCACCATTTTCCTTTAATGAGCTTTTTTAACTCATTGTAGGCAGGCTTAGGTGTCATATCGTCTCGAATGAGACCGGCCGGGGCTCGCTGCCATGCATTCTGATCGGTGAAGTCCCACCAGGTAATCGCCTCAACGGCAGGATGCGAAAAGAGAACACGATAGAACTCAGCGACCTGCTTAGCCTGTCTTTGTTCGCCTTCCGGTGTACTGACCCAACGGAAATTAGGGTCTTTGCGTTCCTTTTGAAGTTCCCAGCCCTGTTTGCCTGAGACAACAGTAGTCTCTGTGTAATGAAGCGGTTTTTGGAATTTTGCAAATCGTTCACATGTTTCCCATGCTTTCTGCGGTCCCCAGTAGCCGCTGTGCATATGTGATTGTATGCCGACGACATCATAAAGCGCCTTTCCACTGTCATCGACCAATTTTGAAATGATCTTGTCGGCATAAGATTTGTCGGTTCGATAATCGTTGATGAGTAATGTGGCTTTGGGATTGCCTTTGCGCGCCCTCTTGAATGCCTCAAGAATATAAGCCTCGACACCCATTTTGCTGATAGCTTCGGTCAATACCGGTGCGCGTTCTTTGCAGCCGGGGCGGTCGTAATGTGTTGCCTCGTTAACTACGTCCCAGATGTCGAGTTCGTTTTTGAACCGTTTGGTGCAGCGCTCGATCCTGTTCATTTGAAGCCGCATTGCCTCTTCGGGATTCTTGGGGAGCCAGCGAGACTGGGCGTAATTCCAGGCCAGCGGGTGTCCTTTGGTTGTTATGTTTTGGGACTTGCACCAGTTGATAACTTCATCGGTTCTGGCATCGTCCGGTTTGCCGCGTTGCCGTTCGTAATTCCACCAGTAGAAAGGCAATGTTGCAAAATTCAGCAACTCGGCGAAATGTTTTGCATAGGCTTCGTTATCCTGGGGCGTTCTGCATTTATTCAGCTTGAAAATATTGCAGCCGAACAGAAACTTGTGCCGGGTTTGTTTTATACTTACTGGTGCTCCTTTTTTAAGCGATTTCCCATCCGGGGCAAGAAGTTTCAAGGATGCACTGCCCATACGGTATTTCTCGATGCGCGTATCGGCCTGGCTGAGAATTTGGTTGTTTTGTTCCTGGTTCGCGAGTATTGATGTGGGTAAGAATATCGAAGCCGCACTCAATCCAGTGGCTTTGAGAAAAGTCCGCCGATTCATAAATCTACCTTTCAAAATAATATTAACACTTTGGGGCCGAATATAGAAAATCTTGTGTGCCTTTGTCCCGGTTACTATACAGCCTCGTTAACCATTTCAATTTCTTTGAATTTACAAAAATATCCGAGCTCTTTTGTTATATCTCCATAACAAGTCTGACGATGTAATCCGTTCGACCAGTTTTTCCATAATTTTTCGGTATCACCATCGACCTTGACGGTAATTTTGGTTCGGCAGCCTCTATCTATGTCCGGGGCTTCTATGATTTTTCCGGTAAAGTACAGCAAATTGTCGGTACCGACTAATAAAGCCTGAGTAACTTTTTGCCCGGTTCGCATAAAGACCTGCGGTACGACCCCTTCCATTCGCTCCATAACCGTTCGTATTTTGTACGGTTCGGCCTTTCCGTTGGGACCATCCATTTTCGTTGTGCCGAGACAATGGGCCAGTATTATGCTGTTTTTGAATTCATCTACGGTAGGATCACTTATGAAACCTGGTTTTCCGGAGAGTCCCTGTAATATTATATGTGTCATTGCACACCGTAAATCCGATTCACAGATCCCGCCTAATCCTATGTTATTGAGCCTGGTAAAACCGAGACAGGGATAAGTGGGCAGCTTTATCGTTTTGTCCCACATTGTGCCGTAACAATCAATTGTCATGACGGTCGCATCTTCCTTATCCAGAATATCTTCAAAAGCCAATGCCAGTTTACAGGATTTGAATATCTCCGCTCTTGAAGGTTCTACGACTTCGGAGGCCCCTTGTATCCATTGAGCGGTTTCGTTTTTCGCCCGACTGTCGCTTACGGCGTGATAGGCATCTTCGACCTGTCGGAGTGGGATTTGTTTAATCTCTGTGCCGAATTTGCTTTTCATAGATTCGGCGTAGCCCGTAAATGAACGGGTTGTGAGGTTAAGAATCTTCGCTTCTCTTAAATGATGAATAGCACGGAAAGGTCTTATCGCAAGGGCCAACTGACTATAATCACTTGTGAGCATGCATTCCAGCTTAGCTCCCAGGGGCTGCTTTTGCAGAGAACCGAATCCTGTCCAGCCATGCCCCGAATACGGAACGGCAAAGAGCACCGTCGGTTTACCTACACTCAGAATTTCGTCTAAAATTGGTCTTACTCCAATGTTAAAATGAATCAAGAGAATACCATCCATTTCTTTTAATATGCTCTTGAGGGGCGCAACCTGTTCCGGAGAGGTTATCAGCCTGTCGATAGCAAATTCAACATCGGACAGCTCGTCTTTTAGTTTTTCAAATTCTGATTCGTAGGACCTGATTTCATTCCTGAAATCCAGCTTTGGTTTTGGCCACAGGCCGTGTGAGGTTCCCATGTAAATCCGTGCAACTTTGACTTTTGTTCCTCTGCAGCCCGGGCTTATAAGTCTGGAGCCTCTTTGGTTTGCACCGAACGCTAAAATCCCCGAACCGCCGAGGCAAAGAGAGCTTCCCGCTGCTGCTATTTGCAAAAAAGTTCTTCGATTAATTTCTTTGTCCATTGCAACCTCCTTTTTCGTATTTCAGAGACCGGTTTTCAGTTCTGATAAATGCGCCCTGGCCCACAGGTGATTTATGTTTAACTCAAGCGCTTTCTCGAACTGGGCCTTTGCCTGGGTTTTCATTCCCTTGCCTAAGTATCCTAAGCCGAGCAAATAGTGATTGTTTGCTGTTCTAACGTTGTGGGCCTGTTTTTCTCCGAATTTCGCAAAGAATTCTACTGTGGAACCAGGCTTTGCCGAATCTATCAGTTCGTCGAATATTTTCTCTGCCTCATCTTCTTGTCCGAGTTTCTTCAAGGCCAATCCCCTGTAATAAGTATATTCAGATCTTCTAAGCTCAACCGATGCAGATTTTTCGAAATACTCACTGGCTTTTTGATTGTTACCCAAGGCTTCATAAGCTTTTCCAATGAAGAAGAAGATTTGGCAGGTTCTTCTGTCTCGTTCCGGCCTTCCTACGTTTAGATTTTCAGGGTATTCGAGAGCCTCTTCGAAATCATTTAGTGCCTGGCGATATTGTTTGCTCTCGAACTTCTTTTGACCTCTGAGCAGATGGGCATCGACGTAAACGCTGTGAATCTGGCCACCACCCTCCCACGTATTGAATATGCGGCTAGCAAGTAATTCAATCGCTTTATCATATTGCTGTAAAAGCACAAATAGTTCGATTTCTCGAGACAGAGCATCATCACGTTTTGCTATCGTAGTTTGATTATCTTCAAGAAGCTTGAGTCTTTTCTCGGGCGATACCCCCCCCGTCTCATAAAGCTGGTCCAGCTCATAAAAGACTCTTGGGTCCTTTTTGTCGCAGGCTATTGCTTTTTCCAGGCTTTCAATAGCCTTGGGGAGATTGTTTTCATTCCTTGCATATGACAATCCGAGATTTCGATGTACAGTTGAAAAATTATCATCCAAATCCACCGATTTTTCCCATTCTTTTATTGCTCTTTCAGGCTGATGGTCGTAAAGAAGATTTCCCAAATAATAAGGAGCGAGGGCATCCGAAGGATTATTATTCTTAGCACTGCTGAGCACATCTATTGTCTCTAAGCGAAATGGAAAACAGTACTCGGGAGGCATTTTGCCTGCTATGCGGTAGTATTCGGAAGCCTTTTTTGTGTTTCCTTTTTTCTGGTAAAGATACCCAAGATAATAATTGACCATCGGGTGCCGGCGGGCATTGTCGTTTAAATCTAATAATACAGACAGGCACCCGATTGCTTCATTCCATAAGCCGCAATTGCTGTAATCAACTGCCATTTCAAGATAGTTTTGTACATCTGCCCTGCTCTTTACCTTTAATGTGTTTAGAGCTTTTTTTGATTCTCTTCTGAGGCCAAGAGCTTTTTTTGCGAGGTAAAGTTCATATCCTGCCCAAGAGTCAAGTGTATCGAAATCCAATGCCTTTGCTGCTTCTTTGGCTGCGTCTTCAGGCCGCCCTAATTGTCTCAGCACCGCAGATTTAAGGTTCAGAGCCTTTGTGTTCCAGGTGTTTGTGGCAATTGAGCGGTCGAGATGTTTCAAGGCCGTCTCAAAGTCTTGTCTGAGGCAATCTATTTCTGCCAGATGATAATAAGCGGCTGTATGAAGTTCGTAACTCCATGTCGCTTTATAGAAGGCATCGTAAGCGGCATCATACTTTTTCTGATACTTCAAGGTCAATCCCAGATAGTAATAGGGCTGACCGCTTTTCGGGCTGGTGTAATTTTTCGCAACTCGCTGGACCGCCTTATTCAGCTTTTGCTCTGCTTCTTTAAACATTCCACGCTTGAGATACAGAATTCCAAGCTCCGTATTGACTCGTGAATTTCCCGGGTCTCTTTTTAATGCTTCTTCATAATAGGGATACGGCTCAAGAGCCGCACTGTGAAATTGGTCCAGACGCTGGCCTGTTAAGTAAAGCTCTTCAACGGTTTTTATGTCTTCGGGTTTGGAAGGAGGCTTAACTGTTTCCGGCATCGGAGCCCCTTCCTTTTCGACCGGTTTGTACATTATGAGTTCTTCGCCGGTTGAGGACAGCAGCGAAACTCGTAAATCTTTCTCATTGACGCCGTCAGCAAGAGCAACTTCTTTACCGAATGGTTTATCCGGTCCAATATCAATCCGCTGCCTGAAAATCACCTTGTCATCAGCGGTTAGTGTCACCTTCGCATTTTTGTATTCTGATGTGGCATTAAAACCGATTTGTGCTATATTTTCCTCGGTGACCTCCAGATTTACAGCGGCTTGAAGGTTGGCGTTCTTCACGCTTGTTATTTGCCGAATTGGATACCAGTATTCCTTAATAATTTTCACTTCGTAAGGTTGTATCCAGCTATAGTCGGGTTGATTATCCGAATAGGCGCCGGCCATAATTTCTATATAAGGGCCGTCGGTTTCGGTGAGAATTTTGTCCCACATTTGGCCGCGAGGACCGGGGCCCCATTCCCATAATTTTTTGCCCGGAGCGATATGATGATTGGCCACGAAAGCGGTACCAGCATTTTTGCCGTGGTCATAGCCGGCGAAAAAGTCATCACGGTAGTTCCATGCAAAAAATGATATTGGCGACGGATGATTTTTCCACCAACTGAGATCTACTCCTTGTGTGTAATCTGTCCCAGAGTAAGACTCGTGCGAAATCGGCCAGTGTGCAAACTGGTTCTTGCCGTGGTAAGTAGCATATTCCGTGCTTGGAGGGAAAATTACCTGATAGTCCTCGTTTGCATGGACGGCAACATTTGCCCAGCACAGAATTGAATTAACTAACGGCGTCCGATTGATAATCTTGATAGTTGCTTCCATATAGGATTTGTCAGGATAAACGGATATACCTATGAGCCATTTGGTTCTATGCCGAAGCTCTATCTCCCCAAACCATACGGTTTTGCTGCCGTCGGGATTCTCCTGCAGTGTGTAGTCAACCGGCATAAAGGTTGTCGCCCTGTGATGGTGAGGGATGCACCATTCTATACCCCCGGATATCCATGCACCGAGCATTCCAATAAGGGCCGGCTTTATTACGTGCTGGCGATACAGAAAGTCGTAGTTGTTGGTTTTGTCTAATGCGGAAAAAACGCGACCACCGAGTTCCGGAAGAACACAAACCTTTACATATTCATTTTCAAGGTAAACCGCCTTATAAGTTTTATCCCTGCGAGTATCGGTCAATACATCCTGCATAGGATAAGGATATACCCGTCCTTGTGCCCCCTGGTACGTCCTGCCGGTATAGAACCTTGGATTTTGGTCCGGCTTACCCACTTCATAAGTAGGAATCACCAGCGGCTCTTCAAAAATCTTTACGGTTGAATCCGCAGAAGCCGGATTGATAAAGAAAGTGATTAATGTGGTTGATAAAATAACTATCCTGATAAAATATTTGTTGCCAGCCATATGAATCCTCCTGAAGTTTTCATATTTTTAAAAGGTTGGCATATTTTACCATTAGTGATTTTGTTTGTCCCGAATTAAATTGAACAACGACGACACTATTTTCGCCCATTTCGATGAATTCTTTAACTCTGCCGAGGCCAAAAGAATTATGCCTGACCAACTGGTTGGCCTTAAACTGAGGTGTGTCCTGACTGATATGGTCATGGTCATCGTAGCTTTCATCTTCTTCTGTTTCTTCTGATATTTCCCTGCCAAGCTCGAAAATAAACTGCGAGGGTATTGACCGCAGTGTCTGGCCCCGCACTTTCCGATATCGGGCGTAACTAATATGCAGGCCGGTTTTAGCACGAGTTATGCCTACGAAAAAGAGCCGGCGCTCTTCTTCGAGTTCGTCCTGGTCTTCGCGGGAATTGGACCTTTCGTGGGGTAATATGCCTTCTTCAACACCAACGATAAAGACATTTTCAAATTCGAGCCCCTTGGCAGCATGAAGAGTCATCAGTGCCACACGATCACTGGATTTATCGTAAGCATCGGTGTCACTGAAGAGGGATATTTGTTGAAGATAATCGACAAGTGAGGGCTGCTCTGCCTGTTTGTCGTAAGCGGCGGCGGCATTTATCAGTTCGTTAGCGTTTTCCAGTGCACTTTGGCCATCGGGTCCGGCGGCGTGGAAAGAGTCGGCTAATCCGGATTCGTTTAGAACACGTTCGGCCAGATGTGCGACGGGTCCATCGATGTCTTTCTTAAACTGTTCGAGCATATTAACAAATACAGCGAGCTTTGCCTTTGCTCCTTTGGAAAGAGATTCGATCTGCCCGGACTTCTTCATCCCTTCAAAAAGGTTGATTCGGTTATGGGCGGCGTAGGTACGAACTCTATCTGTCGTTACTTTTCCTATTCCGCGGGCCGGTGTATTAACAATTCGCAATAACGCAATTTCATCATCAGGATTGACAAGGACTTTCAGATAGGCGAGGAGGTCACGGATTTCCTTTCTTCTGTAGAATTCCACCCCCCGGACAATCTGATAGGGTATCTTATTCTGGATAAATGTCTCTTCAAAAGGACGGCTCATAGCATTAACACGATAGAATATGGCCATATCTTTAAGTTTGGCGCCCTTTTTAGTCAGCTCATTAATCTGTTGGGCGACGGCCTGGGCCTCCTGGGCCTCATCCTCGAAGACATCAATGACGGCATCTGTGCCGGAAGGTTTTGTTGGGATAAGCTTTTTAACTTTTCGATTGCGATTAAATGCAATTAAGCTGTCAGCCATTGCAAGGATGTTCGGGGTGCTGCGAAAATTCTCTTCGAGTTTTATGATCACTGCATCCGGCCAATCTTTTTCAAAGGCCAGAATATTTCGGATGTCAGCCCCCCGCCAGCGGTAGATTGACTGGTCCGGGTCGCCGGTAGCGCAGATATTGTTGTGCTGAGAAGCAAGAGTTGTGGCAATTTGATACTGAGCGTGATTTGTGTCCTGATATTCATCGATCAGCAGGAATTTGAAGCGTTCGCCAAGCTCGCGACAAACATCGGGGCAGTTCTGCAACAAGAAAGCCGTCTTCATTAGTAAGTCATCAAAATCAAGGCCGTTTCGCTCACTCAGGATATGCTGATAGCACAGATATATTTCAGATAAGGTGTTAGAAAAAAAATCATCGGCATCATTTTTGAAGGCTTCGGCGTCTATCAGTTTGTTTTTCAAAGTGGAAATAACATCGAGCATCCGGGCCGGAGAAAAGTTGCTTGTATCGAGTTCACAATCTTTGACCGCCTGCTTTATACATCTGGCCTGGTCGGAGGAATCATAGACACTGAAGTTTGATTTAATACCGGCCTGGTCTGCATATTTTCGAAGAATTCTGACACATAAAGAGTGAAAGGTGCTGATATGCGCCCCGGCAGAAGCTCCAAGGGTGAATGCTCTTTGACGCATCTCTTCGGCGGCTTTGTTCGTGAAAGTTATTGCACAAATATTATATGGATGGACACCTGAGTCAATAAGTGCCGCGATGCGATATGTGATTACGCGGGTTTTACCGCTGCCCGGCCCGGCAAGAACGAGCAAAGGCCCTTCGACGTGAAGGACAGCTTTTTTCTGAGAAGGAGTTAATTGTTGTACAAGTGTATCATCCATAGTTGAAACCGACCGCACCATCCCTGTCAGATGTGTATTAAGCCCAAAGGGTGCAGAATCATTTTGCCTGTTCTGATTGTTTCCTGAGTTTTTCTGCTTCGGCTTCTAATTGTTTGTAAAGCTCCGGTTTTTCGATTCTTATCCGGCCAAGCAGAGTCTGTCTTAAGTAGGGTGGAAATAACTGGTCATTCAGGAAATCTCGCAGCGCAAAGGATCTGAACTGTTGTAGTGAGGGCAGGTTGATCCTGAATTCAGGGTCGTCATGTTTTACCTGGTAATAGTTCCAGACTTGTTCTGCCATTTTTTCACTATTGAATGAACCATCGTCATCTCGAATTGCATATAAGTAATAACTGTCCCTTAACATCATAGTAATCATTTCTTTTGCATCGTTAATTCCTATAGCATCGAGTTCCTCTTTGAAGCGTTCCTTTACATATTCATCGACTATGGGATTTTTAAATTCTTCCAAAGGGTACAGTTTTCTTAGTTGAGTATATATCTTTTGTGCCTGTCGTTTGTGTCCTGCATAATAGAAGGAATTTACGGCATTCTTCAACATATTACGGTGACCGTTCTGAAGGGATACCGTACGCTGCTCGTCTCCGGCCTCTTTGTATTTTTCGAGAGTTGTAAGCACTGAGTTATTATACGGATCGAACATCCTCAAATCCGGACGTAAAAACACCTCTTTAAGTATCCGCTCCTTAGGCTGCTCTGGAGAATCCGGTGAAGCTGGGGGAAGCTGTAATTCGTAGATGAATATTTTGCCGTTACGGAAGAGATCCTGCAAGCTGTGAAATACGATTCGGTCTGCGTTTGTTTCAGTTGCGTCTATTTCACGGCCTTCATCTTCTGCAAGTATTTTCAGACCTTTAATAGCCCAGTAAATTGCGTGGCTGTCGGGGTGCCGCCAATCCAGAGGAAGGTGTGTATTCGGATCGTTCCAATCAATAGGGCCGCAGTATCTGTTTACCTCTCGCATTAAAACCGGGTCAAGTTTCCATACTTTACGTAACTGCCAGGCTTTGGCAAAGATATCAAACTTTTCGAGGGCAACGGTGCCTCTGAAATTGTCAATTACCTGACCGGCGGCGGGAACAAACCTTTTTGAGTTTTGCCTTAAAGATAGATAATTGCTCACAAACTCATTGTCTTCGGAAAATGCGTCGTCTGCTGATTTTAGCGCCTTGATTAACGAGGCTATATTCGGGTCGTTGGAGATTTCCTGCCAGGAGACAGGTGCTTCGGCGAGCGCATCGAAATACTGATTGTCCGCAGGGCCAAGAAGCGGCTCCATCGACAGAGCCAACTGCAATTTATAGTATTTATGTGCATCATCTGATACGCCGCCAATTTTGTGCTGAAATATCCTGCCAAGTTCACGGAAAAGGGTAATGTTTTTGAGTTTATATTTGTCGATAGCCTGGTCACGAATCAGTTCATAACCGTTTCTGACCCATTGCCATCTTTGGTCCGGCTGTGTCTCTGGTATGGCGACAGAGATGTTATATGCCATATTCCATGCGTGGAATTCCCATACCGATGCGAATCGAGGCTGCAGGATGGTTATCCATTCGGCAAGCTGCCTGGCATCGAAAAACTGCCCTTCCTCTTTAAGTTTATCCGCCCGCATCCATAATATATCTACGATCAGGCCGCGAAAGGCTCCGGTTGCGATGGTTGCGAATGCCAGTGAGGGAGGAATGTTTTCAGGCGTGTCGATGATCAAGTTCATATCCTGACGCTGGAGATTTATGGAGTCGAGCTGTACGCCGGCGCCTATAAATAAACCAACCGCGAGAACTATACAAACAAAACAGATTATTTTGTCTCGTAAACGCATAAAAAAACATTAAAATGAACTACACAATAATTTTTGCAATTTCCCGATAGCTGAAAATAATTAAAGCGAGAATCAGCAATAAAAGTGATTTAATGCAAACCATAACAATAGCGCACCTGGCTAATACCTGCCAGCTTAATAATAGCCCGGGAACCATGAACCGGGTAGGATTGTACTTGTCAAATTGCGGTAAAAGGCTGACCATCCACTTTATAGTATAGTTGTAGATCATACCAACATTTTCACTTAGAAAGCCGAAGGATTCCATGACAAAGCCGCTGATACATGATGTTGAAAAAAGTACAAGACAGAGCAGTATAGCCACAGGGAAAGACAAAAAAGTCGCGGCTAATGTGCCCAGGCATGCCAGAAAAATCAAACGAAACAGTATTAGGAAAGTAACTCTTATAAAATTGCCTGTGAAAGTATCCGCCTTATAAAGTACTTCTATGCCGTCAGGAGGGAAGAATATAACCGTGCTGTTTAACGGATAGTTCTGGAATGCAACAGCCAGGCGGCCATGTTCGGGTATAACATTGGCGGGGATTACTATTTCGTGAAAATCCCGGACCGAGTTTTTGTGAACCTGGTCGTAAATGGGAGTTTCACTTTCTGTACCATACTTGATATATTGATAGTCACCTGCCACCCATCTGCCTAAGACCTGCATATCGGGTGGATTAACCGCAACGTCGTATTTGAATCTTATAAAGAAGTTGTCGGCAAGAGACTTAACGTTATCGAATTCCCATGTCAAAACCTGACCGACATCGGCGGCTCGATTCGCAAGCTGTTTTTGCATGGTGATCTGGGCGATCATTTCCTCATATGATACATTTTCGGGTAATTCGTTACTTCTTTCAAGTTTCTTGTAAGTGTCCTCGACCTCCTGGGAAACATCGACCGCCGGGACAGTCAGGGATGCCCTTGCAGTAAAAAATTCGTAGTTGGCCTGCAGCCTTTCAAATTCCGATGCCTTGGTGAATTTCGGCATATAAATAGTAATTGAATATATTATCACGGTAAACAAACTTAGCAAAATTATATCTAATACTATTACTCCGAGCAGTTTGCCCAGAAGAAACTCGAATCGGCGAATGGGTTTTGTGATAACTGTATATATCTGCCTTTGCTCAATGTCACTGGTTACCGTGTAAATGGAAATTATTATGGTGAGTAAACTGAGTAAAATACTGGTAAGTGAAAGACCGTAGCTTACGAAGGTTTGTAGTCTGCCTTTTAAGGTTCCATCGCCTGTGGAAGAAAAAGCCATAGTAGAAAGAAGGACAAGCAGCAGGATTAAAAAAACAGCGGCAACCTTCATCCGCACAGCCTGCTTTATGGTGTTTGTGGCGACAGCCCAGATACTACGCATCGCCTGCATCTCCTGCCTGTGAATTATCAGATGACTCTGTGTCCTTGCTCTTGGTTGATTTATTGTCTGTTAGCTGGTCCAAAATGCTTTTGTTTACCTGCTCG
>JAVVFI010000199.1:0-9762 GCA_032250555.1 Sedimentisphaerales bacterium | reverse complement strand
GCATGTTGTGGTTGCCGATGCCGGCGCCAATTTCTGGGATGCCGGCCTGCAAAACGCAGGATATATTTTTGAAGCAGGCAAGAAATACACTCTTTCGGTCTTTCTAAAGTCCAAGTCAGGTCCGCTGGATATCAATTTCAAGCCGGAACGCGCAGCAGATCCATGGGAAGGATATGGTGACCAGGTCTTAACTATAACTGAAGAGTGGGCGGAATATAACGTCACAACTCCTGTTCTCGATGCAGACGTGGATCCGGCTTCAGTCACATTCCATATAGCTTTTACGGCCGGTGATTTCTGGGTAGATGGCGCAAGATTTTACGAAGGTGATTATGTGGCACCCTGATTTGATAAATTAGCTGTGATATTTAGTACGGGCCTATATCGAATTGGTATAGGCCCTTTTTCATTGACCCTGCCGGGCAATGGAGATTTCATATATGAAATAATCGTGGTGAAATATTTCCATTTTAAGATGATTTTCAAATCGGCTGATTTAACTTCTTAGGCCAATGTTGGGCTGGGGATTTTTCGAGAAGCAGATCTAAGTTTCGGTATCAATATGTTGTGGACAACATCCATTCCCTTATATAATTCCAATGCTTCCTTGTCTATAACTTCCGCAGCGCCGTATGTTATGGCGTTTTCAGCTACTCTGGAGCTGTCTTTGGCGATGGTAGAAACAATAACAACCGGCTTTGGATAATACTGTTGAAGTTTCTTGAGGAAACTTAAACCGTCAAGCTTAGGCATAATGATGTCCAGCGTGAGGACATCAGGATCGGCTGAAAGTACCAGGTCCCTTGCTTCGTAAGCATCCTGGGCTTCGCCAATGACTTCCATATCAGAGGTTGATTCAATGGCTTTCCGTAGCAATCTTCGGACGGTGGCCGAATCATCGACAATCAGGACACGGAGTTTTCTGTTGGCGATTTTCTGGCGCATCAGAGCCAATCGCATGGCTTCCTCTGTATGTCCGGTGTATTTGCAGGTAACAGTATTTGTAGCTGTATCAAACTTGATGCGCCTTCCGCAAGTCCCACCGATATCCTTTTTGGTAATACGTATTCGGTATGAATCGAGCACTTCATGGGCGACAAGTATATTTCTTCCGCCAATGTCACGACTGTCTGCCAAAGCGTCAACTACCGCCCCGCCGCCAAGAATTTGCGCTTGATAATTAAACGGATTATCATCGACAGACATAAGAGTGCTGATTATATGTTCGGTCGAAGTAGTTCCATATCGTCCAATATCGGTGGTTTGTTCGTCATTAGGTCGATCGAGCAGAAAGTGGTTCATAGCAGCATAACCATTTGTTCTATTATATAAACAAACACTCACACACGAACCAAGCAAAGTGTCAATAGACATTTGTTTTTTGGTGACGTGATATTCTCCTGGTAATAAAAACCTGTGATCCATGTCCTCTATATCCCTGCATATTAACTATAAACAAGTCCACCAGGAACGAATATCATATTACGCCGGTGTTTACTTAAGGATAATAATCTTTGCCTTTTTAGACTTCTATTTTTTCGGCATCGATGCTCCCGAAGAGCTGGTCGATATCCAGAACCATTGCCACAGTACCGTCACCCATGACCGCTGCGGCCGTATAAAACTCCGAGTTAACTTCAAGGCCGGCTAATTCTTTGAGTACAACTTTCTGAACACCGATAACATCATCGACGTAAATTGCCATCGGCCTTTTGCCGGCATTTGCAGTAACCATAATTCCGTCAACATTCTGCTCGCCGGACGAGAAAGACTGAGTTTGTAAATTGTCAAAAAAGTTGGAGGTCGAAGAAATATTGAAAATATCAGCTAATTTGACAACAGGTAATAATTTGCCATGCCTGAGAACACACAGGCCTCTTGCGGTAATAGAGCTGACCTGCTGGGGCTCCGGCCGGAATACCTCATGGACTTTATCCATAGGAATTACATAACGATTACCGGCGAGTTTAACAAGGAATCCGGTTATAATCTGAGTGCTTACCGTTTTCGGAAGCTTAATTATAAATTCAGTTCCCTTGCCCGGCTCAGTCTCTATGGTTATCTGGCCGTTGGCATCGGTAATGCTGCGTTTGACGACATCCATCCCCACACCTCGTCCGGAAACTTCGGTTACCTTCTCGGCAGTGGAAACTCCGGACATGAATATCATATCAACAATCTGGTCCTGTGTTAACTGCTGGTCCGGCTTGATAAGTCCCAAATTGACGGCTTTTGTGTTTATGGCTTCGATGTCCAGTCCTTTTCCATCATCCGAAATGGTAAGTGTTACATCGTCAGGTGTTTCTGTTACTGCTACACGGACAGCCCCCCCAGCAGGTTTGCCGGAAGCCTGGCGAACATCTGGTGTTTCAACACCATGGTCAACGGAGTTGCGAACCATATGTGTCAGCGGGCCGTCAAGAGTCTCTATGAGCCGCTTGTCGATTTCTATATCCTCACCAACAAGTTCGACTTTGACCTGCTTGCCCGAAAGCGAAGCAATGTCACGAACCATTCTTGGAATTTTCTGCAGAAGAGTACGGACAGAGACCTTCCTGACTTCCATAATGCTTTTCTGAAGGTTGTCCGACAGAACACTAAAAGTTTCATTCACACGTCTGAAATCGGTAGCCAGGTTCTTGTCCGATTCACTTACTGAAACCATCTTCTGCAAGTGGTCATACATTTCACCGACAGCAATAAGCTCACCGACATAAGTAAGAAAATTATCAATGCTGTCTTCTGTGACACGCATAGTCTTGTGGGCTTCCTCTGTTGTTTTTGATTTTTCCTTCGCTGAAGACGCTTTTGGTTTGTCAGTCTTTGTTTTGTCGGAAGCGGAAGCTGCTTTCCAGTCCTTGATCACCAGCAATGCTTCGGTTTTCTCCTGCAACAGCTCGACGAGGAGCGAATCCCCTGCCCCGCCGCTGCCGACTATTCTGTGATATTCATCCAGAGCACTTTTGATAATGTCAGTAGCTTTCTGATTTGTCGTAAGTTTTGTAAGTGCGGTCAGATTGTCCAGAACAATGGCAGCATCGGCATCACCGAGCCCTTCTTCAGAACATCGGTCAAGGATCACTTTGATTTCCTGCAGAGGTTTGGGAATTACTGAATCTGCCTGTGACTGTCCTTTTTCAGACTTGCTGTCAGCCAGGGGCTTGTCTGTCTTCAGTTGATATACTACTGCAATAATAGCATTCAGTTGTTCAATGTAAGTCGAATCAAGTCCTGCAAAGTCGGTTTTTGCCTTTTCGAGCTTGTTAAACAAATCAGCCCAAATCGCCGTGGTGTCTTCTGCACCTTCTGTGCATTCCCGCGAAGAAATTACTTTTTGTAGTAATTCATTGAAGTGAGCCTCATCTTCGATTTCATCCTGTCCCTCTCGGGTTCTGGATAACATTTCTTTTAAGTTGTCCACACCTTCAAGCAAGACGTCAATAATGGACTGATTTGGCACTAATTTTTCCTGCTTGGCCAAATCTAACAATGTTTCCATTTCGTGGGCCAGACTTTTTACTTTCATCAAGCCGAAAAAAGCAGAATTTCCTTTGACAGTATGTACAGGACGAAAGATTGCGCTGATAGTATCAAGATCCGCAGGCTCAGCCTCAAGTTTGACAAACAGACTGTCCAGTGTTTCCAAACCTTCCATGGCTTCATCAACAAAACCCGCCAGTAATTCCGGATCTATGTCAAAAGCTGCGTTATCTTCCATTTGGTTCTCCCGAGACTGCAGGATTCATTGCCTGCAACATTCTGAGCTTGTCCTGCCAGCGTTTGAGCCGGCCGACTGCAAACTCTACTGCCTCTTCCAATTCGGTAAGGTCCTCAAGAGGTTTGAATACACAGGTGTCAGCCCCGTGCCGCATACACCCAAGAGCATTTTCCAATGTTATATACCCCGTAATCATAATAGTATGAATCATAGGATACTGCTGTCGGACAGCTCTTAAAAGTTCGACTCCATCCATCCGCGGCATAACAATATCTGAAATAATAACTTCGGTTCGTGCCTGGGCGAGTTTTCCCATGGCCTCGATCCCGTCACAAGCCGTATCCACCTGAAATCCTAAATAACGAAAATGACGGGAAAGCATTTCCCTGATTTCAGCTTCATCATCTACTATTAATAATCTTGCGTTCACGATTAACCCCCATTATCATCCCCGGCATAATTTATCGGATTTTTAGCTTTTGGGCTTAAGTAACAGCAGGTAAAGTTATTGTAAATTCAGCCCCGCCGGAGGGTTTGTTTTCGAGACTTATTAGTCCTTCGTGGTTTTCTATAATACCGCGAACAGTAAAAAGCCCCAGACCAGTCCCTTTGTCCGGTGGTTTCGTGGTAAAAAAAGGCTGCCATATATCGTCGAGCTTATCATCAGGAATCCCCGGACCCGTGTCACTTATCTTAACAACCACGGAATTATCGGCACTTTGGCTTTTTATCGACAGAGCACCCTGACCTTTCTCCATCATAGCATCAGCGGCATTAACGAACAGATTAATCAGAACCTGTTCAATCTGCTGGGAATCAGCCATGATACCCGGTAGATTCTCAGCTAAATCTTTTTCTATTGTAACGTGATATTTTAGGGCGTTGTGACACAGCTCAAGAGCCTGTTCAATGCAGGTATTTATATCGCATGAGGCAACCGAATTTTCATTCTTACGGCAAAAGCTTTTCAGTCCCGTAACAATGCGTGAGATTCGCCTGACTCCATTGCGTATGCCTTCTACTGCCTTAGGCATTTCATCCAAAATAAATTCCAATTTTTCCGTGTTTTCACAGCCATGTTGTATTCGTTCACGCAAAATCGATTCCACATCTTCATAAAATCTCCCCAGTGTTTGAACATTGCCTGCGATGAAAGTGGCCGGATTGTTAATTTCGTGTGCAATACCGGCGGACAAAAGCCCCACAGTAGCCATCCGTTCAGCGTGAACAAGCTGTTTAGAACGTTCTTCAGCCAGTTTTCCCATCTCGGAACCATAGCGCTGTAATTTAATATTTTTTTCAGCCAATAATGTCTCGTATTGAATAATGCGAGTTCCGACAGCGACTCGGCTGCGCAGAACTTCTCTATCGAACGGCTTAGTTATATAGTCATCCGCACCCGCATCCAGACCTGTAACGATGTCTTCTTTTTCAACTTTTGCTGTCAGTAAAATAACATAAACATAATCACAGTCGGCGTTCTCGCGGATTCTTCTGCACAGTTCTATGCCTTCTATGCCGGGCATCATCCAGTCAAGAATGGCTAATTTGGGATTTTCTCTCTGCAGCAGCTCCCAGGCCTGGTTGCCATCTTCAGCTACAAGAACCTTGTGGCCCCATTTCTCAAGGATTGCCCTCAAAGCAATGCGCGAAGCAGAATCATCTTCAGCAATAAGAACTTTCATTTGGTACTGCCGCTTTCTGAAAGGTTAACAAAACCAAGTTTTTCCATTTTTTCAAGAAGATTTCGTTTGCTGAAGGGCTTAACAACCCAAGCCTCTCGGCCGGTCTTGAACACTCCCATGACATTCGCTGAATCATCCAACGCGGAGGTTACAATCACCTTTACACCATCGAGGCCGAGTATTCCACGCTCATTTTCAATTTTTCGGATAGACTCAAGAGCTTCGTGACCATCCATCTCAGGCATCATAATGTCGAGACATATCAAGTCATAAGGCAGGCCCTCCTCAAGGGCCTCTTTAAACGCTTTCACGGCTTCGAGCCCGTTGTTTACAACAAGACAATCACCGTACTCTAACAGAAACGACTGTAAAAGTTTGCGACAGGCAAAGTCATCTTCTGCGATAAGAATTTTCATTTCGCATTACTGCTTTCAAAAAGATTAACAAAACCAAGTTTCTCCATTTCTTCGAAGAAATTTCGCTTGCCAAGGGGCTTAACAATATAGGCCTCACAGCCCTCTCTGAACGCTCCCATGACATTCTCTGAGTCACTCAAAGCAGTTGTTATAATCACCTTTACACCATCGAGGCCGAGTATTCCACGCTCATTTTCAATTTTTCGAATAGACTCAAGAGCTTTGTGACCATCCATCTCAGGCATCATAATGTCAAGGCATATCAGGTCGTAAGGCTGGCCTTCATCAAGAGCGTTTTTAACAGCTTCGACAGCTTCATGCCCGTTGCTTGCAAAAGAACATTCGCCGAAATCAGACAGAAACGACTGCAAAAGTTTGCGACACACAAAGTCATCTTCGGCAACCAGAATCTTCAACCCTGAACTGTTTTCACTCTTGCCTTGTTGTTCCGGCATATTTTCATCCTCAGTGCTTCTTTCATCTGTAGGTTCACGGGAAGCACTGTTAGTTTTACCGGTGAGATGCTGGAATGCAGCATCAAGCCAGTCTTTAACTCTTAACAACATATCCGATCGCTCATCATCCAATAATTCCTCTACGGCAAATTCTGCCTGATGACAAAATTCATATATCTCGTTAATTCCAATTATACCGGCTTCTCCTTTGAGCTTATGTAAAATCCGACGGACTGAAGCAGCATTTTCTTCGCGGTCCTTACCGGCCTCATATGCGAGAGTAACAACCTCAAGATCCTGAAGCATGGAAGCGGAGGATTCAACATATTCACCGATTAAATCTGCAAAATCATCCGGAATATTTAACTGCTGCGGAGAAGGCAAGGGCCCATCATTTCTAATTCCTGAAAAATCTTCTTTTCCCATAACGTTCGTCTTTCACAAATCTACAAATATTTCTCTGCTTTCTTATCCTTTTTGCTCTCTTTTTCAGCTTTAACAATTTGTATCCAGTCAGGCTGTTCCAGCAATGCTTTCAGCCTGTCAAATTCAACCTGTACCTCAGAAAGAAGTGAACCAAAATGATTAATATTATTTGCCTTGGCTGCAAGGTTGAGCTGACAAGCAGCCTGTGACAGTGGCTTTGCCGCGATAGTGCCGGCAGAACCCTTGAGAGCATGGGAGAGCATTTTAATCTCTTCTGGATTTTTTGCTTTGACGGCCTCAACGAGTAATTCTAAACGTTTGGTATTATCATTAAAAAAGCTTGATACAATCTCTTTAATCAATGACTCGCTCTCAATACGGGTTTCAAGTTCAGGCCAGTCAATGATGTCCTTATCAGCCTGATTTCGCTGTCTATCTACAAATATCTCTTTAGATGTTCGTTGGCCGGATATAAGCTCGTTCAGATGGTTTATCTGTTTTTTTACAGAGTTTACTACTTCGCTTTTCGAATTGCCTGATTTACTTTTCTTTTTTTTGTTATTCAACTCTGATGATGGCAGGTATTTGGCCAGTGTTTCGAGCAATTTATTGCGGTTGACCGGCTTAGAGAGAAACAGGTCACAACCGGCAGTGAGACATTTATCTAAATCGTTTTTCATAACACTGGCAGTCAAAGCAATTATAGGTATTTTCAGGCCTTGTTTTCTAAGTGATTTTGTAGCCTCATAACCGTTCATATTGGGCATGTGCATATCCATTAATATCAAATCGAAAACCTTTTTGCTTGCCTTTTGAACAGCCTGTTTGCCATTATTAGCAATATCTGCCTCTACTCCGAGTTTGTTAAGTATCGCAAGAATGGTTTTCTGGCTTGCTGAATCATCCTCGACTACCAGTACTTTGCCGGAAAATTGTGTTGAAATATCAAGAGGTTCTCTTGCTCCGGCCAGGTCTGGATTAAATTCGGTCATCATCGGCCCCTTGCCAACATCAACGCCGGCAGGGATGGTAAGTGAAAATGTCGAACCTTCTCCGGGACTGCTGTCGAGCGATATTTCCCCGCCTAACAGCTTGGTAAGATTTCTGGTGATAACTAATCCAAGACCTGTACCACCGAATTTCCGAGTAGTAGTGCTGTCTGCCTGAGTAAATGCTTCAAATATCAGCTTTTGCTTGTCAAGTTCGATTCCTATACCTGTATCTTCAACGTCCAAATATATGGTTGTACCATCATTACCTTCCTGTCCTTTTACATGGATGTGCACATAACCGGAATCAGTAAACTTAACGGCATTGCCCACGAGATTAAGCAGGCACTGTCGCAGTCTTGTCGGGTCCGTTCTTATCTGCTCCTGCACCGGTGTATCAATCGATATTGTTAACTCGATACCCTTATGCTCGGCTTGCGGAAGCATCAGAGCATAAATCTCACTGAGCAGTTGTTTCAATGAACAATCAATAATTTCTATACATATTTTACCGGCTTCAATTTTTGATATATCGAGAATGTCATCAATTATTGCTAATAAGGTGTCCGCTGATAACTTAGCGGTCTGCAAATAATCCTCCACCTTTTCATCGAGAGGCTCATCCATAGCCAGCTCAAGCATACCCATGATACCGTTCATCGGTGTTCGGATTTCGTGACTCATATTTGCAAGGAACTGGCTTTTGGCCTGATTAGCCCGTACTGCTTCTTTGGTCATCAGCTTTGCCCGTTCAATAGAGCTTTCAAGCTGGAGATTGACTTGCTCAAGTTTGGCCCCGGCGTCTTCGGCCTGCTCTTTGGCTATTTTGACATTTTCTTCCGCATGTTTGCGTTCTGTTATATCAACAAAACTTTCGAGAAGATATTTTCGATCACTCAATACTACCGGAACTGCTGTTTTGAGAATCGGAACTTTAACACCGTCTGCCTTCACTAACTCGTGCTCATCATTATCCGTATCTTTTTTGAGGTCGGTAATCGGACACTGTCCATTATTGTTTGGACAGATGTAATCTTTACAAATACTCCCAACAACCTTGTCTTTTGCGATGCCAATCATCTCCGCGGCTGCAGGATTGGCCTCAACAATAGTATGTGTTTCAGCATCGACGACTACAATCCCGGTCTGTATGTTATCCATGATGGCTTTTAATCGCTCTTCACTCTGCCGTGACAGTTGCTCGAACTCTTTTCTTTCAAGCGCATAGCGGATAGTTCGTACCAGCATATCCCTGAAAAATTTACCCTTTACCAGATAGTCACTGGCGCCCTTTTTTATAGCCTGTATGCCGGTATCTTCGTCGGCAAGGCCCGTGAGCACAACGATTGGCATATGAGGATAGGCCTGATATACCTTTTCTACCGTCCCAATTCCATCACTGTCGGGTAGTCCAAGATCAAGCATTACCAAATCAAAGCTGTTTACAGCCAGAACATCCAGAGCCTCGGCCAGGGTCCCGGCCGATTCGACGGTAAACTCCACCGGCTTAGGTGATTCGGCAAGAATCATCTTTACTAACCGATAGGCTCCGGGGTCATCATCAACCATCAGAATATCTATCTTTTCCGAATTCATCTTTTGCACCTTAGCTAAAAACTAAATACGAACAAAATATTGAAACAGTACTTCTATTTATTAAATCCGGGCGAATACTTAAGTATTCGCCCGGAATAAAACACATTCAAACTACAAATCCTTCATAAAACTGTCAGCCGTTGAATTCTTTGAAATCATCGGTGCCGGTGTTCTCATCGCCTTTCAGCGGGATAACTTTCTCCGGTGCACTCGATCTTGTAGGCCGGGATGTTTGTTTTTCTTGGACATGACCATTGGCTATCTTGTGAAAAGCATGGTCAGACTTACCGAATCCGTGCTGCTTAGTCTTGTTCGATACCTGGTGAGTATTACGTGCAGCACCGTGGCTAACATTTGACTTGCGATTGTGGCCACTGGAACTTTTATGCTGATTTGAAGAAGATCCCCCAACCAGCTTCACCAGCTCACCGACAACATCATTCATAGATTCGGCCTGAGCACTCAGCTCTTCAGAGG
>JAVVFI010000198.1:0-9804 GCA_032250555.1 Sedimentisphaerales bacterium | reverse complement strand
CATAGGAATTTTGACAAGATTTAGAAAGAATGCCCGTGGAGCATGAGTTATCACCCAAACGGGCCAGGCCGAAACAACAGCAGCGGCGATTAAGAACGGCAGGGCGGTTTTGAATCTTTGTTTTGTTGACTCGGCCGGCTGGCTCAGAATTATTGCGAAAAATAACAGCTCCACCAAAGCCGTTGTGATACGCATAAAACTTGCAAATGTAAGCAGAGCGCCGATAACGGCAATTCGCCAATATTTTGATTTTTGTGTAAAATCGGTTGAAACAAAGAACCAGAAAGCCGACATAACACAGAAGATTACAGCATCATGATTCCATGCATAGCCATTGGCATAATCGACCAGAGGGTTGAATACGTACAGAACAACCGCTGCCAATCCCAAAAGCATTCCGGTAATTGCAAAGGACTTGAAAATATACCGATATATTCCGACGATACACACCATCGAGAGAATATCAAAAGAAGCAGAGAGCATTCTGCCGATGAGCAAATAGTGGGTTGTGTTGAATATTTTTAACAATACTGCACATAATAACGGGTGGTAGGGCAGTTGAGCCGCATATGAAAAATCCCTGTAAATCATCTTGCCTTGCGCCAATAGGGCACTGCCTGTACAGTACATTTGTTCATCACGACCAAGTGGCTTAGACATACTATTGGCTAAAATTGCTATAGAAAGGGCAATCAGTATCAAGATAACTGAGATATTAATTATTTTTACAGATATCATCAAATTAAAGTACAACAAAAACGAACATTGGAAATTAATAAATTATCTTACCATTCAGCCAGTTCACCGAGAAGCTCTTCAGCTAAATCCTTCATTGTTACAATACCAAGAGGTTTCTCATGGTTGGCACGACCGGTTTTAATAACCAGGACAATCTTCTGATTTTCTTTCTGCATAATATTTATCGCATCTGTTACAGTAGTAGTCGCATTAAGTTTTAGAATTGGCTTTATGAAATTATGCAGATCAGCGAACTTTTCTGAAGAACTTAAGGCTTCATAGATATTTACAAAGCTGTTGATATTTCCAGACAGGTTATCTTTGACCGGCAGGCGGGAAAACGCATGTTTTTTTAATTTGTTCAGTAATGCTCCATTGTCAGAATTTATATCAACTGTTTGGACATTGTTAATAGCAACCATTACGGACCTTATGGTGATGTGCGATATGCCGACAAGACGGTTTATGATTTCGGTCTGTACTGAGCTGAAAATTCCTTCTTCGTGCGTATCCTGTAAGAATGCCTGGACCTGATGTCTTTGTGTGGAGGTTATTGCTGTTTTGGAATAAGAAGCCAGGCCTGATAGCCTCATCAGCAGGCTCGAAATGAATTTGAGTAGAGGTATGATACCACAGAAGCTTAAAACCTTCTTGAAAGCGTATAACATCGGCGACAGGTATGGCATCAGGACGTCTGAGCGATAAAAGAAAATATTTTTTGGGATTAATTCTGAAAAAATAAACAGTGTTGGTGCGGTTAAAAGTGTTGCGAAGAATTCTGCCGCGTGTTCGGTCTCCACTTTAGTCAAAAATATGTTGGTGACAATGTTTGTGACGAGATAGTAAGAAAGATTTGTACCTATCAGCATGGATAGAAGCAGGCCGTTGCTATCTTTGAGACATCTGCCGAGTATAATAAAAGACAATTTCTTTTTTTCAATACTCAGTCGCAAGCGAAGCCGACTAAGACGATACATACCTGTTTCAGAACCGGCGAACAAGCCTGCAAGAATAATGAAGAACACAATTGAAATTATTGAAAATATACTATTGGTCATCTGTTTGGAAGGGCTCAAGGGTTAATATCAAGGTTTCAATCCTATGCTTTTGCATTTTTTCGATCGTAAACTTTAGATTCTTCAGATATGTTACATCTCCACTTTTTGGTATTTTTCCGAGTAGGGCGGTTACCAAACCTCCGATTGTCGCAAGACGCGTCTCGGTTAAATCAATGCCGAATACTTCAGCCCAGTCGTGAATGGCGAGATTGCCGGCGAGTCGATATTCAAAAGGTCCTGTTTGTTTAATTGGTTCTAAGTGGCCTGCAGGTTCCATCTGGCCAAATAATTCTTCGGCAATATCCTCAAGGCGAACAGAACCGGCAATTCCACCGTATTCGTCCACAACTACAGCCATATCAGTTTGGCTTTTTTTAAAAAATTCCAGAAGAGATTCGACCGTCTTTTGCTCAGGAACGAAATATGTCTGTTGAACGATTTTATCTAATGATATACCGGGTTTAAGCAGAAGTTGTCTCAGATGTACCACTCCTACAATATTGTCTATTGTTTCTACGTAAACAGGCAGCTTTGTTAGACCATTTTTATGCATTTTCTCGTAGGCGTTCTGTGGTGAATCGGTAACGTCGCAGGCTAACATATCCACTCGAGGACGCATAACGTGACGGACCTTCAGAAAGCCTAACTCGATAACTTCTGTTAAGAGTTTGTTTTCGTCAGCGCTGATCAATCCCTGCTTTCTCGTTGTACCAATCAAGGATTTAAATTCGTTGACTGTTATTGGCTTTGGGCTTCTAACCGGGCCCAGAAATAACCTAAGGGTTGGTTCTAAAATGATAAATTTGATCAAGAACTCGAGTGGTGTGAAAATTTTAAGGCACAAATAAGCCGGCAGGGCAGCAGCCAGGCTCACAGACTTTGAGTTTGCAAAGGAAATAGATTTCGGCAGTATCTCACCTATCATAACGAGAGCGGCAAAACTTGTAACGGCGATGATAACTGCAAGGCCCAGATTCCCCTGTTCCCTGGCTCGCGTTATTAAAATGCTGGAGACGGCATAAAACAGCACGTTGACCGTCATGTTTCCAAACAAAAAACTGTCAAGCAAATGTCCCGGTTTGTTCAGTAGACTTGCGACGAGATTTTGTACCTTATGTTTGGATTTCCGAAAAACTGTAACCTGTCGTTGTGACAGGTTGAAAAAGGCGGTCTCAGCTCCCGAAAAAAAAGCTGAGCAGGCAAGCAGAAATAGCAATAAAATAATTTGGTAAAACTGTACCGCCATCAGCTATAGCCTTACTTGGATTTTGGCAGGGTTATTTTGAATTTGGTTCCATTGCTGGATTTGGATTCGACTGAAATTAAACCTTCGTGTTCGGTAATTATTTTTTTGCAAAAAGCCAGTCCAAGGCCGGCTCCCGAATTCCCGGATGAGGTGCTCTTGTTTGTTTTTGTTGTAAAGAAGGAATCAAAAATATTATTTAAAACGGCCGGTTCAATCCCTTCACCGGTGTCGCTAACCTCAATCTTAACGGCATCGTTATTCTCACCTGCTTTAATACATAAAATACCGCCACGCGGCAGCATTGCATCGCGTGCATTGAGAACCAAATTCATTATAACCTGCTGAATCTGAACCGGCACGCACCAAATAGTCACCTCCTCTGGAATGTGGATTTCTACTGTTATCCCGTCTTTCTTAAAATCACGGCAAAGACAAGTAAATATTTCTTCAACCAATACAAGCAGCCGGGCATTTTTCTTTTCCTGTGTTTGCCCGTTTGCCAATGTGAGCATACTTTCCATAATATTCGAGGCACGTTCGCAATTTCTGACCGTTTTCTTCAGTGCTTTTTCGACAAAGGTTTTATCATCTGGATTCTCAAGAGCAAAAGCAGCGTAGTTCCTCAATGGTGTGAGGAGATTGTTAATTTCGTGGGCAATCATAAAGCTGATTGTTCCGGTATTAGCAAGGTGCTGGATCTGTGCAAGCTGATATTTTAGAGCATCATTTTCCTGTTTTTGCTCTTTCACATATTTATGCAAAGAAAGACGTTTTCCTGTAATACTTGCCAATTGTCTGCTCCTATTATAAAATCAGTAGTTTGTGAGTTTTATATAATTGAAAAACTCAGGACTTACAAGTATCTATATCGACTTTTAACACTTATTTTCTTGAACAACGATATAAGCAGTGCGAAATACATAATACGATAAAATGAACGAGCAAAGGATATTAGAAGAGCTTTTAGCTTTGTTGGAAGCAAACAACGTTGCAATTCGCGACGAACCTCTTGGCGGAAACGGCGGGGGGCTTTGTGCTATGAAAGGTCGACAGATTTTCTTTGTGGATACTCAGGCTCCTTCTTCTGTAGTGGCAGCGATGTGTGCCCATGCAGTGTCGAAGGTGGTGGACATTGAGAAGGTTTATATCAAACCGGAAGTCCGCCAGTTTATCGAGAGTTACAGCAATCAAAATTTTTGAAAGGCAGTTTAATGATGAAAAGAGTATGGCCGGCAATATTTTTGCTCTTTTTGACAGGATGGCTCTACGACTCTGAAGCGGCGGACACCTTTGTAAATTCTATTGGTATGAAATTTGTCCGAATAGAATCAGGCTCTTTTATGATGGGGCAAAAAGTCGGTGGAGACTGGGATGAAAGACCCGAACATAGAGTTACTATTACAAGGCCTTTTTGGATGGCCGTAACAGAAATTACCAATGCTCAGTATGAGCAGTTTGACCCTGAGCACCGTAAACTTCGTGGAAAGCTGGGCTTTTCAAAAATGGATGATGAAGCAGTCGTTTTTGTTAGCTGGCACGAAGCCGTTGAATTCTGTGAGTGGCTCTCTCAAAAAGAAATCAAATCATATCGTTTGCCGACTGAGGCTGAGTGGGAGTATTCCTGTCGTGCAGGTACGAATACCGCCTATCATACCGGGTCGGATTTGCCGGAGGAATTTCACAAGAACGTTAGGATGAGCTGGTTTCCCGATCCGTCACGCAGCCGCTTGGCTGACAACCGAGTATCGCTTACCGTCGGTGAGACTATGCCCAATTCCTGGGGCATATTTGATATGCACGGGAATGTTGAAGAATGGTGCTACGATTGGTATGGGCCTTACCGTAATGATGCTCAAACAGATCCTGTGGGTTTTGAGTCCGGTGATTTCAAAGTTACCCGTGGCGGCAGTCACAGTACAAAGCTTTCATACCTTCGTTCAGCAAATCGACTTGGCACACTTCCGGCCGATAAAAGCTGGCTGATAGGTTTCCGAGTAGTTCTTGGTCGGATGCCGAATACGGAGGAACTTCCTGAACCCATGCCGCCATTGAACCGCCAGCAAGTCGGTTGGCGGATTCATGCCGATCTGCTCGAAGGACCTGATTCGAATGAGCCTTACTTTAAAGGTCCGACCGAATATGTTAAAATTCCACCGGACTCTAATGGTCCTATGTATTCCGAGCATAACCATGATCCTGCGTTAGTGGATTGTCCCAACGGCGACCTTCTGGCAATTTGGTATTCATGTCTGGAGGAACCCGGCCGTGAGTTAACGATTTTAGCCAGCCGATTAAGGTTTGGAGCCGACCAATGGGAACCGGCCTCAGTATTCTGGGATACTCCTGACCGTAATGACCACGCGCCGGCGTTTTGGTTTAACGGCCGAGATACAATTTTTCACTTCAACGGACTATCAGCAGCAGCTACATGGGGTAATCTCGCTACGATAATGCGAACCTCTATTGACAGCGGGGCTACCTGGTCGAAGGCAAAGCTCATCAATCCTGAGCACGGTCTTCGCCATATGCCCGTTGAGTCGGTTTTTCAAACACGAGAGGGTTTTATAATTTTACCATGTGATGCAGTAACCGGCGGCAATGGCGGAACGTCTGTACATATCAGTCGTGATGGCGGCAGTACATGGATTGATCCCGGCGCCGGAAAACCAAACCCAAGCTTTTCATCAAGTTCAACAGGGGGTTGGATAGCTGGTATTCACGCCGGTGTAGTCCAGCTTAAAGACGGCCGATTAATGGCTTTTGGCCGCGGCAACAATATCAATAACCGTATGCCGATGAGTATTTCACAGGATATGGGACAAACCTGGACATATTCGGCAAGTGAGTTTCCACCTCTTGGCGGTGGTCAGCGATTGATTCTCAGGCGTTTGCAGGAAGGTCCTATTTTGTTTGTGAGCTTTACCGACCGCAGGAAAGGGATGATTAACCCTGATGCTGCCGGCAATCCACGACGTGTTTTCGGAATGTTTGCGGCACTTTCTTTTGATGAAGGCAAAACCTGGCCTTGCAAACGCCTTATTACGGCGGGGGGGGCGGCCAAGAAAGTTGACGGCGGAGGCAATACCGGTTCATTTACAATGGACGAAAACCATGCAGAACCGAGAGGATATCTGGCCGCTACACAAACACCGAATGGGCTTATTCATCTTATCAGCAGTAAACAGTATTATGTTTTCAATTCGGCCTGGATCAAAGAGCCGATGCTTACTGGAAAGGAGCAGTACAAGTGGCAGATAAAAAGGTAGCAATTATGATTGATGAAATGTATCAGGTTCTTGAGGTCTGGTTTCCTTACTATCGATTTAAAGAAGCTGGTCTGGATGTGAATTTTGTTGCCGCCGAGGCAAAAAAGCAATATCATTCAAAGGAAGGTTATCCCTGTATCTCAGAGGTTGCCGCTGTAGAAGCTGATGCCGACGATTATGATTGTATAGTTATACCGGGCGGTTTTGCTCCGGATTTTATGCGAAGAAACGTTGAGGTTATAAGATTTGCAAATGAAATGGTAAATACCGGAAAAGTGATAGCAGCTATTTGTCATGGCGGTTGGTTGTTGTGCAGCACCCGTGCTTACAAAGATAAAAAAGCAACCTGTTTTATGGCAATCAAAGATGATATTATAAATGCCGGTGCTGAGTATGTGGATGCCGAATGCGTTGTGGATGGAAATTTGATAACATCCCGAAAGCCGGACGATTTGCCGGCCTTTTGTGTGGCCATCTTAACAGCTCTTGGAAAGTAATAAATAAGATGATAGGAGTAATTATTTTATGAATACGATAAAAGACGACACAGAGCAGGACAAAACACCTATTGTCCTGGTTGTGGATGACAATCAGCAGAATCTTGAATTATTGCAGGTATATCTTGAGGATGTGGACTGCCAGAGCATACCGGCAAGTGATGGGCCCGAGGCCCTGGATATCATAGCTAAAGAGCCTCCGGATTTAATTTTGCTGGATGTTATGATGCCTAAAATGAGCGGCTTTGAGGTTTGCAGGAGAATAAAGAATGACCCCAAAACCAGTGATATTCCCGTAATAATGGTTACCGCACTTAACGAATTTGGTGACATTGAGCGAGCTATCGATTCGGGCACTGATGATTTTCTCAGCAAACCCGTAAACAAGCTTGAGTTGTTGACGCGGATTAAAACTATGCTGAAATTAAAACACTTAAGTGATAAACTCGAGCGCACATTGGCATATTTGAGCGAGATAGAAAAACAGGCCCAAATGACAAAGTCCGATTAAAGATTGTGTTTATAGGCTATATTAGAGCGAGCCGTAATCGACGTTATTGGCCTGTGTCCAAATAATGATATGTCACCCCTAAATTTGTTTTTTTGGGAGGGCAAAAGGGGGATAATAAACCCGATAACCGCGTTCTAAAATCGTAACAATCCGCACATTACACACAATCGCCATAACAAAATAACAAAATGAAAAAGTAGGTGGCTAATTACTAAAATAGGGCTTAATGCGCCTTTGCCTATTGTCGATACTTAAGTTAACGTTTTCGGGTAATCTTGTAATTATTTGTCGAAAAAAGCGGGTACGGAATCACACGAAAATAGGGCAGCAGGGACCCGATTGTTAATAAAAAATCGAATTTGGCTCCGAGGGAGGGTGTATGAGTCAGTTACTGGAAATTCTCGGCCGAGCGATCACCATCGATATTACTGATTTGATATGGCATTGGCTAAATACGGTAAAACCTCTGAAAGACGACAGCCAGGCTGAGCAGTATAGCCAGTTGAATAAGGCTATAGAGTTGATTGGAGATATGAAGGTCGATGCCGCCACCGAGCAGCTAAGGATGTATCTGTTCGAAAATTCTTCCTGTACATATGGTCGCCTGGCAGTGGCTGCTATTTATCTGCACAACAACAAATTGAACAAGGCAATCAAAGAATTAAACTCGGTATATCTGCGTCGGCCGAATAATACAATGGCTCTCTATGCTCTCGGCTATTGTTATGAACGGCTTGGAAAAGAGTCTCAGGCCATTGAATTTTATCAGGACTGTCTGAAGTTCAAAAGGTATTTACAGCTTCCTGCTCAGCGATTGGCTGCCATTTACTTCAAAAAGGGGCAGCCTGAAAAAACCATAGAGCACTATGAGATATTGAAAACTGACTATCCTGACGACATATCGATGCTTGTAACTCTTGGGCATCTGTATATTGCCACTGAAAATTATATGAAGGCCATCGAAACCTTCAACAATGCCATCCTGATACATCCGGATAATTATCACTCTCAGGATGACAATGTGGATCAGCTATTTGCCGAGGGCCAATTCCACGAGGCTCTGGAGCAGCTTGAGTACTTATTAGAGGAACAGCCCAACAGGGCTGATTTGATGATGAAGCATGCGGATATTCTTCGTATGCTGGGGAACACTAATGAGGCTGTTTCGCAATATGAAGGGGCTCTGCAACTCTGCCCGGAGTTCCTTGAGGCCACTATCAAGCTTGGGACACAATATCTACAGTTGCATCAGGAACAACTTGCTGCACAGCAATTCAACAAAGCCGTTGAGATAAATGATAAAATAGTTGATGCGTATTTAGGCCTGGCAACGGCCCAAAAATTAGCCGGCTATACAAATGATGCAATGGGAACATTATCACTTGCTGCGGCAATACAGCCAAATAGCTCGATGTTGTTTGCTGAAACGGCTACTTTGCAATTCCAGGAAGGCCTTCGGAAGAATTTGCCTTTTGACAATGAATACGATAATGTGCAGGATGAACCTGTAAATCTTACCAGAACAGTTGTTGATGCACATATTCAGCAAATTACACAACGTCCGCAAAACCCAGACTTACACTATCGGCTTGGTGTGTTAATGATGAGTGTTGGGAGGATAGACGAGGCAATTCTTTCGTTCCAAACCGCCCTTGAGATTAATTCCGATTATCACAGGGCCAGAAATAAATTAGCCATCTGTCTTTTTGAAATCGACCGTAATGCCGAAGCACTCGTTCATCTTTGCGTACCTGACCGCCTCAATAAGGATACGCTCGATTTGCACTATAAAACGGCCTTGCTCTATTGTGATAAGGTAAAGTTTGCATCTTCGCTTATGAACCTTGAACGCCACCTTGAGAATAATTTCGCTCGTCCCGATGCGGCAGTTAACATATCAATCGTCCTGCAGAACTTAGGTCTTTTAGACAGAGTTACTACAATGTGGGACAACCTTTCGGATACCGCCGACCAGGCGATTAACGCCGATTATCCATTCCAACTATAGGCTGAGAAATTAAGCTGAAAGATGTAAAATCCAAAATAGCCCATATTGTATGAAAAAAAACAGTCGAATGAAACATAACATATATTATGGGACGTTAGTGGTCGCGCTCCAAAAAAGCCAATTTCAAGCGAAAATTCCCGCGATTTTATGAATTTAACCACCCTTATCCTTATATTTAGTGATTTTACAACTAATGCCCTGTTAAAAGACACACAATATCTATATGAGATAAAAAAAGCAAAGGAACGAAACGTCTTTATTAAATAAATAAGAAATGAGAACAGATTTAGTTATCAATGCAAATTCTAAAAAAAATAGGACTTATATAGTAAATTATCAAAAATAACAATAAAGGAAATATAAACCTGATAAAGAACCAAAAACAAAAACAAAAAGATAAAATATATTGGCGTAATGATTTTTAATCATCGAAAGTTGATTTATTTTCAGAAAACATATTCAGTTTCTTTTAATGGCAAA
>JAVVFI010000197.1:0-9826 GCA_032250555.1 Sedimentisphaerales bacterium | reverse complement strand
CGACTTTGAAACCTCTCATCTTAGATTCAGGTATCAGCCTCGGTCCACCCATGTGCGGTGCCATTAAAGTACCTTTTTCACCGTAATATAATTCGCCCTGATCAGGCAGCTTGCGCCCCGGCTCAAGCTCTCTCGGCAGGAAGGGCCTGTTAGCACCGTCATACCAGGTTACTGTAACCGGCGGCAAATTGCCGCGTTCAGGAAACTCCCATCGAACAATTGTCTTCACCGGATAGGTTTCATCGCTAAATTCGGCCGGATGCGCTTCGACGCTTATAGGATATTCCAGGTCGAGCGCCCAAAAAACCGGATCTATGATATGACAGCCCATATCTCCTAATGTCCCTGTGCCGAAATCCCACCAGCGCCGCCACTGACTGGGCAGATAAGTCTTATGATAAGGCCGCCACGGGGCCGGGCCTAACCACAGGTCCCAATCGAGCGTCTCAGGTACAGGCTGCCCCTCTTGAGGACGAGTGCCTCCGCCCCAGTTCTTATTGCTGAATATATCAACTTTTCGCACCTTACCAATCATCCCCGACTTTACAATTTCAACCACAACCTTGACGGTGTCTTCAGCGTGAATCTGAATTCCCATCTGAGTCATTACATTATACTTTCGAGCGGCCTCGGTAAGCTGACGGACTTCATAGACATCATGCGCCAATGGCTTCTGGCAATAGACGTGCTTTCTCATCTTGATTGCCCGCATGGCCGCAACGGCGTGAATATTATCCGGAGTCGATACGGTAACAGCATCGATATTTTTGCCTTCCTTATCAAGCATCCTGCGGAAATCACGGTACTTCTTCACGTTTGGATAACGCTTGAAAGTGCCAGCGGCATGTTTCCAATCGACATCGGCAAATGCTACTAAATTCTCCGTTTTCATCTGACTAACATCACTGCCGCCCATACCCGAAACTCCGATGCAGGCAACATTCAGCTTCTCACTCGGTGATATATAACGGGCACCCCCAAGAACATGCCGGGGAACAAAGGTGAACGCCGCTGTCGCCGCTGCAGCACCCATAAAATCACGACGGGAGATTTTTCTGTTTTGTTTTTTGCTCAGTTTTTGACTGTCTTTCATAACAATATTCCTCTAATATCTTCTTTTTCGCATTGTGGGTGAATATTTAATTTACCGTAAAAACTAAATTAAAGATTCCATCCCTCGCGATATTCAGTATGTAGGTACTTATTGGCCTCAGGCATGTTTGTAAACTTAAAGCCAGGCCCGTCCCAATGCAGGCTCGTACGAGTGATCTTTTCTTTTAGTGCCGGCCGCAGCGCGATGTTGCCCAGAAGGACTGCCTCAGCCAGCGGCCCGGCATGGTCAAAATTAGAACCTGCGGGTTTGCCTCCCTTGCACGCATCTATCCATTCCTGATGATGGCCGGGTGAGCGGTCCAGAACCTGAGGGGGTTTACCAAACTCTTTTCGTCTCGATTCCGGGATAATCGTGTACCCAAGCATTTTCCCCTTGTCGCCGACAAACAGCGTGCCGTTTGTGCCGAACTGTTGACCATCTTTAAGCTCATCCGGTCTCGGAGGTCTTAATCCACCATCGTACCAGATCATTTTGACCGGTGCCATGTCCCCGCGAGCATCGAAATGGTACGTCACCATAGACGCAACCGGATATGTTTCATCGTTAACTAATGTACAGCTCGCTTCGATGCTGACAGGGCATTTGAGCTTCAGGGCCCGCCAGATAGGATCAATACTATGACAGCCGATATCTCCCAGAGCTCCTGTTCCGAAGTCCCACCAGCCGCGCCAAACGAATGGACAATATGTTCTGTTTCCTTTGTATGGCCGCCATGGAGCCGGGCCCAACCATAAATCCCAATCCAGTGTGGACGGTATTTTATCTTCGCCATCGGGACGATCTATACCCTGAGGCCAATATACAGCGTTAATACCATTCAGAGGCCTGTCAGTCCATACATGCACCTCACGCACCTGACCAATCGCACCTGCCCAAATATACTCGCTCATCAGTCGGGTACCCTCAGAGGCCTGCCCCTGATTTCCCATTTGCGTAGCGACCTTGTGCTCACGAGCCGCCTTGGCAATCATACGCGCTTCATATACCGTGTGCGTCAGTGGTTTTTCGCAATAAACATGCTTACCTCTCTTGATGGCCGCCATCGACGCAACCGCATGAACATGGTCCGGGGTGGCTACTATCACTGCGTCAATGTTCTTATCCTCCTCGTCTAACATTATACGGAAGTCTTTGTATTTTTTCGCATTTGGATAACGCTTGAATGTCGCAGACGCATGTCTCCAATCGACATCACACAAAGCCACGATATTCTGACTTGCAACAGCCTGCAAGTCTCCTGAGCCTCGTCCCGATACGCCAATACCGGCTATATTGAGCTTCTCACTCGGAGCGATATTACCCCGTCCTCCAAGAACCGACCGGGGGACAATTGTGAACGCCGTTACTGCCGCGGCGGCACCCATGAAATCACGTCGTGATATTTTTTTGTTTTGCTCATCGTCTGACTTTTTGCGGTTTTTCATAAGAATATTCCTCTTGTATTAAAATTGATTCTTACCCATCGCTCATAAAATCGGCGAGTACATTATCACCTGCTCGACCTAACTTAAACTTAAACTATAAGCTCCATCCATCACGATATTCGCTGCGGATGTACTTGTTGGCTTCAGGCAAGTTGGTAACCTTCATATTCGGGCCGTCATAATAAAGTTTAAGACCCTTCTCGTATAACTTCTGCCCCATGCGCAGGGCGATATTACCTAATAAAATCACCTCGGTCATTGGCCCTGATACATCGAAATTCGACCCGGCCTGCGGGCCGCCCTTGCACGCATCGAGCCACTCTTTATGATGACCCTGCGAACGTGCCAGGATCCTCGGAGGTTTTCCATACTGCTGACTCCTCGATTCCGGCAATAATCGGTGGCCCAGCATCTTGCCCTTATCACCAATAAAAAGATTGTCATCGGCATTGCCGAAACGCAGACCTTCTTTAAGCTCTTTAGGCCGCTTTGGCATCAGGCCGCCGTCATACCAGGTAAGTTCCAGCTCAGGAAAATCGTACCGCGAAGGAAATTCATAACGAACCATTGAAGCCAGCGGCGCCGTTTCGGAATTCACTCCGCTGGAACAGGCATCAACGCATGTCGGATAACCTAATTTCAAAGCACGAAAAATAGGAGCGAACTGATGACAGCCAATATCACCTAAAACTCCTGTTCCAAAGTCCCACCAGCCGCGCCAGCTAAAAGGCAGATAGCAGGGATGGTAAGGGCGCCATGGTGACGGACCGAGCCATAAATCCCAGTCCAGCCCCTCAGGCACCGGAGGGGTTTCCTTGGGTCTGTCAATGCCGCGGGGAGAGATTGGTCTGTTGCTCCAGGAATGTACCTCGCGAACAGGGCCGATTGCATCACTCCAGATAAATTCGCATACTAACCGAGTCGATTCAGCGGCCTGACCCTGGTTACCTAATTGAGTGGCAACTCCTGCCTCCCGGGCCGCCTCGGTAACTTTACGGACCTCATATATCGAATGGGCCAAAGGTTTTTCACAATACACATGCTTTCCCATTTTAATTGCCTTCATGGAAATTACAGCATGTGTGTGGTCGGGTGTAGCTATTACTACCGCATCGATGTTCTTGTCCTCTTTATCAAGCATACTGCGGAAATCACGATATTTTTTAGCATTTGGGTAAGCCTTGAAGACCTTCGCCGCATATCTTTGGTCCACATCACACAATGCAACGATATTTTCACTGCTGACCTCATGCAGGTCGCCGGCACCCCGCCCGCCTATACCGATACCTGCAATATTAAGTTTCTCACTCGGTGGAACATAACCAGCCCCTCCGAGGACATATCGAGGCACTATGGTGAATGCCGCCGCTGCTGTCGCCGCTCTCACAAAATCCCTCCGAGATAAACCGGCATCTTCAGTATTTGACCGATGATGTTTTTTCACAACACCCACCCCCTGCCGTTTGGAAGTTCTACTCTGGCCTCTCATAAGGACGCTCCTCTCAAAATTTTTCTGTCATTACTGGCAAAAATAATGAATGGTTTAATTAAACTCCTATACCGACCATCCTGCACGGTAAAATTTTGTAATGTAATTGTCCGCCTCAGGTGCATTGGGGCAGCGCATTGTCTTGGTATCCCACTCGACTTTCCTGCCCAAACGGACTGCAAGATTACCAACCAGCAAAGCTTCTGTGAAAGGCCCGGAATACCAGAAACCGGCCTTGGCATCCAGAGGCTTGTTCGCCCTGCATGCATCAGCCCATTCTTTATGGTGCCCCGGCGAACGCTCCAGCGTTTTGGCCGGTTTTTTATACGAGCGGCTCAATTCCTCCGGTAACAATGCCGGTGATCCTGCATGACTGCCGCAGAGAATCTTGCCCTTACTGCCGACAAACATAATCCCGTTGCTCTTGAGTTCTCTGCCCTTCAGTTCAGGGGGATTCGGTGGTTTTTTCCCTCCGTCGTACCATTTCATCTTTACCGCAGGCCGATTACCTTTGGCCGGGAAGAAATATGTAATGATACTCCACACGGGAAAAGTCTCGTCATTGACCGGGCCGCTTTCAGCCTCGGCGGCTATCGGTGCGCCAAGGTCAAGGCAGAAAAAGGCCGGGTCAGCATTATGCACAGCCATATCACCAAGTGCGCCGCACCCGAAATCCCACCAGCCGCGCCAATTAAACGGACAATATGAAACAAGATCACCTTTACTATTCTTAAACTTCGCATAAGGCCGCCACCGGGCAGGTCCAAGCCACAAGTCCCAGTCCAGTCCCTCAGGCACCGGCGCAGAACCTTTCGGCCTGCCGATACCCTGCGGCCACCAGGCCCTCTCCGGAACACCGGCCCTGTCGGTCCAGACATGAACTTCCTGAATAGTACCGATTGCGCCGTCATGGATGTATTCATAGGTGAGCCGCAAGCCCTCACCGGCGTGTCCCTGGTTGCCCATCTGCGTAACGACTCCGGTCTCGCAGGCAACTTCCGTCATTCGGCGTGCCTCGTAAATGGTATGGGCCATCGGCTTTTCACAATAAACATGCTTGCCCATCTTCATCGCCCTTATAGCGGCAGGCGCATGTATGTGATCCGGCGCACCAATTACAACTGCATCGATATTGTTTGCCTCTTTATCCAACATCCTGCGAAAGTCTTTATATTTCCTGGCACCTGAGTATTTCTTAAATGATCCGGATGCTCTGTCCCAATCCACATCGCATAGAGCGACAAAATTTTCACCTTCCAAAGCATTGAGATCGCTGGCACCACGGCCGCCAACACCAATGCCGGCTATATTGAGTTTCTCATTGGCCGAAACCCGACCCCGGCCGCCAAGTACATGACGCGGCACAATCGTAATGGCCGCAACCGCCGCCGCAGCACCCATAAAATCACGCCGTGAAATCCCCGGCGTTTGGCTGTCTTTTTCTCTCTTCATTTTCAACTCACCTTTCCATAACTCACTAAGATCTATTCGCTCAGTTATAACTCAACTAACCATATATTACGGTATTGTACGGGATTACCGTGATCCTGCAGATATATTCCGCCGGGCTTGTTAACATCACTATCCAGCGCCCCGCCTGTCGGTTTTGGAAGCTTTAGTGCGTCATGTATAGTAACACCATTGTGAATAACCGTCACCTGGGCGTTTTCTCTGTCGGCACTTGGGGCGTAAAAAGTAATATCGTAAGTCTGCCATTGTGTCGGCGGAGCACACATATTTACCGAAGGCTCCCCTATTTTATAAATTCCGCCGCACTCGTTGTCCTTACCTTCAAGGCCATAGCTGTCAAGCACCTGCACTTCATACCGTTCCTGCAGGTACACCCCGCTGTTGCCGCGTCCCTGCCCCCGAGCATCAGGCATAAACGGTGTGCGAAATTCCACATGCAGCTTGAAATCGTTAAACTTTTTCTTAGTTACAATCGAACCGTTGCCCTTCTTAACCTCCATCGCTCCATTATTCAGCAATTTCCATTTCACCGAGTCGCCGTCCGGTTTTTCTCCGGTATGTTTCCATTGCTTAAAATTCTTACCGTTGAAAAGCACAACCGCGCCGGCAGGCGGTTTTTCCCCCATTGTAGGTGATACTCGAATCACCTTTTCCATTAAAATACTGCCCGATGCATCTCCGGTAAAGCTACCGCTAAACCGCCCAGCGTTAATGACCGCTTTGATCTGAAACTCAGTGCCATCAGCCTGACCCGGCCCTTCAAAACGCACCAGGGCGCCGTCACGCTGACCATCCAGTACCGCTATCGGCTCCTCGCGAGTATCAAATGCTCCCATTACCTTGGCTCTGTATTTACCTTGTCCCAAAGCTATGACCTGAGTCACCACTGGCCCTGAATCGCTTTCGTCATCCAGTTTCCATGTCCCCTCCCAGTCACCCATAACCGCATCCGCACTCTCAATCTCCATTCTCGCCTCAACCATCGGATCGACCGCCGCTGGCCCCACACAAGATGACAACAGTACAGACAAAACCAACAGTGACACACACATTACAATATTACTACCTTTAATTGAAATAATTGCACGTTCCTTCTTCGAAAACATAACTATCTCCTGTCAATTTGTTCGTATCAGTATCGACTCACAGTCAATTCCCTTTTTTGTGATTATTCCTCCACCTGTTTGCTCGATCCATTTATTTTGTTTATTATCTCCTGTGCCTGCTTTTGTAATGCTTCATGATTTGTGGTCTGAACAATCTTGTTCAACACATCCAGGGCTTGTTGAGGATACTTTTCGTAGATACCTCCGGCTATTTTCACCGCAGCCGATTCCGCCTCTTGTAATAAAGCCTTGTCCTTAAAATAACCTCTCACCACTTGTAAAGCATCAAGAGATTTCATATTGGCCAGTCCCGACAGCACTCTTTTCTTTTCAACGGCATCCGGAGCCAAGGACATGGCTTTCTTATACATTTCTATTATTTCTTTAGCTGACTGCTTATTATCAAGCCCAAGCAGTCGAACAGAACCTCGCAGTGCAAGTATCCTGTGCAATTTGTTTTCGGAATTCTCCGCCGCTTTCATCAAATCAGCCGCCGGTTCGGAAGTGGGCCACTCCGACAGCGCGCGAATGGCAGCAACTCTTTTGTCGGCATTGTCACTACCCAGCGCTTCGCGAAGCAGGGGCAAAGCATTCCTGTCTCCGATTTTACCCAACACGCTCAACAAAGAGCATTGTTTTTTGACGTCCTTAACAGAAGGCATCTTTGCAAGCACCGCCTCAGCCTGGCGGTTCTTGTCCTCGATTTTATGGGCGACAGCCGCTACCATTTTCAGGGCCTCACTGATGTCCGATGAGCTTTGCAAATTCAACAGAAGCTCGACCAGAGCCGGCAAATGCTCAGGGACGGCAATAACCTTTAATACCTTCAGCGATTCGATACGAACTTTGCGGTCCGAATCCTTTGCTGTTTTTAACAAGGTATTTACACCAGCCGAGATATTGCGCTCACCCGCGCTCTTTATCAGTTCAACTTTAGTCTTTGGCTGGGCCTTTGTAATCCCTTCCAAAATTGTTTCATCAACCCTTGGGCCTCTCAAACGATACAGACTCTCGCGAGCGGCTTTTTGTTCAGCACCTCTGGCCGCAGCCGCCGTTCGTGCCAATAAATCAACACTCGATTCGTCACCCAATTGCCCCACCGCCTTGAGAGCTGCAATACGAACGGATTCATCTTCGGCCTCTACAGCGGTGATAACCGCCGGCAAAGCAGCAGCATCTCCGCGGTCGCTCAGGGCGGACAAAAGCTGCACCTGACTGGCGGCAGAAAGGTTCGGCAGCTCTTTGACTAAAGCTTTTGTTACTTCTGCTCCAGGCATGTCCTTAACCATTGCTATAGCCACGGCCTGCATCTCCTGGTCGCCGCTTCTTAGAATGTCCAGAACTATACCTACAGCCTCATCCGGCTGTTCAGAAGCTCCAAAACAAATAGTAAAACAATACAACCCAAGAAAAAAAACTGATGAGTAACAAATCGTGCGTTTGATTTTCATACTTTATCTTTACCTTTTCGCGGCGTTAAGCATGCCGGTCAGTGCAGCGGTACGTATCGGTTTGGGCATTTCCGGTTTCTGGAGTTCTTTGTAAATGGCCAAAGCTTCAGTTTTGTTACCATCAGCAACAAGCTGGTCGGCACATCTCAAATAAGAATCCAAAACCACCATTTGCAGTTTACCGGTCGCTTTGTCTTTTGCTTCCGCCAGAGCTGCAGTAGCTCTGGAATCAGCTATCTGACCGAGAGCAGCAGCGGCCGCAGCGGCGACTGCCTTATCCTGATTGCCGACAAGTCTGCCCAGTGCGCGTACCGCTCTTCTATCACGGCGCTGACCCAATGAGTTGATTATACCTATCTTCGGTTTGCCATTTGCCTTCCTTAAAGCACCACGCAGAGCTTCATCGACCGCTGTTCCCGGGATCCGCTCCAGAGCATACCTTGCCATATCAGATGTTTCCTCATCTGTCAGCATATTAGCCAGGACCGACACCGACTGACCCGTCCCGATAATGCTCAATTCCCTGCAGACAAACTGTTTGCCGGCCCGAGTTGAATCCGAAGTCAGGACGCCCAACAAACTCTTCTCAATCCCTTTTAGTTCCACAGGAGAGCTATGTGCCTTTTTTATGATATCGCTCACCTCGGTCAGCGCCAAACGGCTCTGTCCCCAATCATAAGTTTTTACCTTTTCCAGCAATTCTTCTAATGCCGCCATTTCTGTTCCCTTTCCTGAGCTAACGATTGGTTTTGGTTTTGTATCAACTTTATAGTCACCAAATGCAAACTGAATACCATCGAGATAATGCCGCAATATCGCCCGGTTCCAGAAGATGTGGTCATTGTGTCCCAACGAACAGTAGAACACACGTCCCTTGCCAACGGTCTTGACCCAGCTTATACCGGTATCTACATCCGTTGGTTTGAAATCCTTGACATTGCGAGTAGTAGGATCGCTTACATCCAGACTCATCAGAACAAGCTGCTTGTCCCGTGAATACAGCGGTGGGTCCGTTCTATAAATCTCGTCACTTATCTTAAATCCTTCACCTCTAAAAGCCTTCATAAGCGGATGGTCAGGCTCATCAATCTTAAACGCCCATGTTCCGCCGGCGGTCCAGGGATGACCGGTAAATTTCCCGCCCATCATCTCCTGACCTTCAGGCCACTGGTTAAAATTGTCCGTCGCCGCATGGACACCTACTATGCCTTTGCCGCTCTTGACAAAATCCATCAAAGCCTTACAACGCTCAGGGGTCTCCGTGGGATCAAACTTCAGGCCCGTCGTATTATTCAGGCACACCGCGTCGAACTGTCTTAACTTCTGAGCAGTGAACACCGAATAATCATCTGTAATCACTACATCGTATGCCCCGGTCTTTTCGCCCATCAATGTGAGTGCTTTATTAACCACTGGAATCGATTTGTGGAAAAATTCTTCGCACCGCCAGAATACCAGCAGTTTTCGAGGTTCGGATGTTCTTACGGTCGCCCTTCTCGGCAGTGCTTCTTCTATCTTTTGCACTTCTTCGGTGGTTACCTCCCGCAATTTAGCCGGGGATTGTGCCTGCAAAGTGCTCAACGGCAATGCAAAACACCACAACCCCAAAAGTGCAATGACAATCACTTTTCGTACATTATTCATTTCTATTCCTTTCGTTCTTCACCAATATATATTTCAAAAATGACAACTCATTTTTATTTACATGTTTTCAAAGATGCCATGGACTTCGCATCGGCCGCGACAGTAACCGGCAGGCATCGGCATCACCC
>JAVVFI010000196.1:0-9829 GCA_032250555.1 Sedimentisphaerales bacterium | reverse complement strand
AACACAAACACCTGTTCTAACCTGGTCACCGGGCTTAGGTACTTCACATGAAGTCTATTTTGGCACCGATGCAGCTTCTCTGGAATTAAAAGCCAGCGGTAATCTTGGCTCAGAAAGCTATAGCCCCGGACAACTCGAGTGGAATACTACCTATTACTGGCGTGTTGATGAGGCTGATAACACCAACGCAAACAGTCCGTGGACAGGTCCTCTTTGGAGCTTTACTACGGCCAACTTCATGATTGTGGATGATATGGAGAGCTACAATGACATTAATGAAGGTGAACCCGGAAGTAACAGGATATATCTTGCCTGGGTGGACGGATTTGATAATCCTGCTATAAACGGCTCATTTGTTGGTAATGATCCTCCACCAATTGCCGAGCAGACTATTGTTCACGGTGGTTCTCAGTCGATGCCGATGTTCTACAACAACGCTGTTGGGAAATCCGAAGCGACTTTGTCATTGACTTCCAATCGTAACTGGACCATCAATGGTATCAACACGTTGACAATTTGGTTCCGAGGCAGTGCATCTAACGCAGCCGAACCAATGTATGTTGTTCTCAACGGCAGCGCTGTGGTTACCAATGATAATCCTAATGCGGCTCAGATAGGTTCCTGGACTCAATGGAATATCGATCTGCAGGCGTTTGCAGACCAGGGTGTGAATCTTACAAATGTCAATTCGATTACTCTTGGTCTTGGTAACCCGAGCAACCCGGTTGCCGGCGGTTCAGGCGTGATGTACTACGATGATATTCGTTTGTATGCAATTGAATCTGCGACGCCATAAGTAGAAAGTTACAATTATTCTGTTGCAGATAGTGTGATTTGTATAAAATCGGGGCTTATATCGATTAAGTATAAGCTCCGATTGTTTTTTAAATGGCAATGAATTCATAAAAGTAAAATTAGATTTATTCAGTTATCTGGTTTTGCTTAAGTTAAGTCTTCTTTATAATAGCCTGCGTATATCTACATTAGGCAGTCTTAATGGAAAGGCAAATGAAGAGAGAGCGTTCTTATATAGTTATGCTTGTTTGTATCGGCATTCTTTTTGGAGGATGTAAAGAGAGGAAGGTCAGCTTCATAACAATCGGAACAGGAGGTGTGACTGGAATCTATTACCCTACGGGTGTTGCTATAAGCCGCATGATTAATAAGAAATATGATGAGTACAATATTAAAGCAACTGTTGAATCGACAAGCGGCTCAGTATTCAATGTTAATGCGGTGTTAAACACTGACCTGGTATTCGGTGTTGTTCAATCAGACAGACAATATCAGGCGTATAACGGATTAGCCGAATGGTCCAAATACGGCAAGCAGACAGATCTGAGATCTGTATTTTCGATTCACCCGGAATCAATCACCTTAATCGTATCAGAGAAAAGCGGCATCAGGGGAATTGAAGATTTGAAAGGTAAAAGAGTGAATCTTGGCAATCCCGGTTCCGGATATTTACAAAACTCAAGAGATGTACTAAAAGCAGTAGGTCTTAATGAGAAAAATGATCTTTCTGCCGAGTATGTTAAAGCTGTTGAGGCCCCCGGTTTGCTTCAGGATGGAAGGATCGATGCTCTCTTCTTTACTGTGGGACATCCAAACGGCAACATCAAAGAAGCGACATCCGGCAGAATTAAGGTATTTATTGTGCCCATTATGGGGGCGGGCATAGATAAGATGCTTACGACTTATTCTTACTATGCAGAATCAATAATAGCTCATTCATTTTATCCCTACTCATTGAATACTGAAGATATTGCAACGGTCGGTGTAAAGGCAACATTTGTTACATCGAAGAATACGGATGAGAATATTGTTTATGCAGTAACAAAGGAAGTTTTTGAAAACTTTGAAGTTTTTAAATCACTTCATCCGTCTTACAAGATACTTACAAAAAAAGACATGCTAACGGGGCTTTCAGCTCCGATTCACAAAGGTGCTTTAAGATATTATGTGCAAGCCGGCCTTGACAAATATATAGATCCGAAACTAATAATTGATTAGATGATTTTAGAAAACAACGAAAAATCCGACCAGCCTTGCCGAAGACAGCATGGCTCGACTGAAAGATTCATAATCAGTACTATCTCAATAGCATGGGCTTTGTTTCAGCTTGCTTTACCGCGTTTGATAATATTAGACAGTACTACTGTACGGGCTATTCATCTGGCTTTTGCCATTACACTTGTATTTTTGACCTGTCGTTTCAGGGCCAAACAAAATCGAAGAACAGACTTCTCTGGTGAAATAAGCCGTATCCCTTTTGTGGATTATGTTCTGGCATTTCTGGCATGTCTTTCCGTATTGTACTTTGTTTTTGACTGGACGGGTATAACAATGCGAGCTGGTTTGCCTATTCGGCGCGATATTGTTATGAGTGTCTTGCTCATCGTGCTTCTGTTGGAGGCGACAAGGCGTGCGATTGGACCTGCTCTTACCATTATTGCCATCTTGTTCACACTCTATGCTTTCCTGGGCTCATATATGCCATCGGTGTTTGCTTTTCGAGGGGTATCACTGAGAAGGTATCTCAGCCAGATTGCTCTATCGACGGAAGGGATTTATGGTATTCCTCTTTACGTTTCCGCTAATACGGTTTTTCTGTTTGTGCTGTTGGGTTCGATGCTTGATAAAGTCGGAGCCGGACATTTTTTTAATGACCTTGCCATCTCTTTGCTTGGTCGATTTAAGGGCGGAGCGGCAAAGGCGGCGATAGTCTCAAGCGGATTAACAGGTCTTGTCTCAGGCTCGAGTATTGCCAATGTTGTAACTACCGGAACGTTTACGATTCCCTTAATGAAGAAGTGCGGTTATCCCGGAAAGATTGCTGCGGCAACCGAGGTTGCTGCGAGCACCAACGGCCAGTTAATGCCTCCCATAATGGGAGCGGCGGCATTTATTATTGCCGAATATCTGGGCATAGATTACCTTGATGTTGTAAAGGCCGCTGTTGTTCCTGCCTTAGTATCTTATTTTGCTTTGTTTTATATCGCTCATCTTGAGGCCTCAAAACTCGGAATGAAAGGCTTGCCGAAATCTGATATTCCCATATTTATGACGGTTCTGAAAAACGGATTTCATTATCTTATTCCCCTGTTTGTTTTGATATATGAATTGATAATTATGCGTCATAGTCCAAATTTAGCCGCTTTTAATGCAATACTTATACTTATGGCGATTACTTTTATACAGGAAATCATCAAAGCACTAAAGAATGGCACCGCCGTTACAAAGGCCGCGATTAAAAGCGTCAGGACTATATCGAAGGGATTAGTTGCAGGTTCGAGAAATATGCTCACTGTCGCGCTGGCAACAGCCACTGCGGGTATTATTGTCGGCATTGTTTTCATGGGTATAAGCGGTATGGTTGTTGGGATTGTAGCACAGCTTTCATTCGGCTATATTTTTCCCCTTCTGTTAATAACAGCAGTTGCGAGTCTGATACTTGGCATGGGACTGCCGACAACGGCAACATATATTGTAATGGCTTCGATAACAGTTCCCGTAATAAGAGAACTAAGCCCTGTGAACGGTGTCGGTTTTATTCTTATCCCTCCCATAGCGGCTCATTTATTCTGTTTCTATTTTGGTATTCTTGCCGATGATACACCACCGGTGGGACTTGCCGCCTATGCTGCAGCAGCTATTGCAAAATCCGATCCCATAGCAACTGGAATACAAGGTTTCATATATGATTTGAGGACCGCCGTTATTCCGTTTATGTTTGTGTTTAATGCTGAGCTTGTCCTTCACCAAGTCAATAACTGGCCCCAGGCACTGTTGATTTTTATCATGGCGATATTCGGGGCGTTTGCTTTTACGAACGCATTACAGGGATGGTTCGTAACAAAAAATAAATGGTATGAGATTCCCTTGTTTCTCATCGCTTCACTTATATTATTTTGGCCTGCAATCGTAACGAAGATTTTCAATCTTGATTACAGCTTCAGATATTATATGTATATTGGTGGGATAGCTATTTACGGTTTATCTTATCTTATCCAGAAGCGAAGGCTTAAAGCATTGGAAGGGCAGGGGGGGCATTACTCAAAATCCAGCTCGTAGCTGTAAACGCGGTCTTCCAATTGACTGCGAATCTTACAATTGCTTTTATGAAGCACTGCTATCATGGATTTGTTATCCATCAGAACCTCAGCAGTAAAGCCGGTAATTCCATTGCGTTTTGCGATGGTAACGAGATAATTCAGTAAAAAAGTACCAATGCCGCGTTTTTGCCACTGGTCACGAACAATAAATGCTACCTCGGCAGTGTTGGTTCGTGGGTTCAGATAGTAACGACCGATAGCTATAATCTCTTCGCCGTGTGCTTCGGGTACAGTGCCTACAATTGCCATATCGTTTCGATAATCTGTATATAGATAGTTCAGTACCTGTTTTTGTGGTATCCGGGCCAAATTCGACATAAAACGATAGTGAATGGTCTGTTTGGAAAGCGAGTGGAAGAGGTCACGCATGTGCTTTTCATCTGTCGGGTGCATGGGGCGAAAGTTTATCTGTGTTCCATCTTCCAGCACCATCAAAGTTTTCAATTCCTGAGGGCTGACGAGTGTTTTTCCTTCGAATACCGCTAAGTCAGCACTAATATAAGAATCATTGATTGCTTCTTTGAGTAATTCGGCTCGGAATTTTGGATGGGCGATACTGATAAGTGCCAAAGCACGCTGCCGCAGACTTTTACCGTAAAGATATGCGACACCATATTCAGTAACTACATAATGAACCTCGCAGCATGTAGCGGCAACGCTGGCGTGGTGACTAAGATGGGCAACAATCCGTGAGATGTCGCCATGGCTTCGAGTGGATTCCAAGACAACTATTGACTTGCCTCCGGAGGCTCTGGAAGTTCCGTGAGTAAAGTCCATATGACTGCCCAGTCCGGAAAATCCGGCTTCCAGTGAGTGGGCACAGACCTGTCCAGTTAAATCTACTTCTTGTGCGACACTGATGGCGACCATGTTATGCTGCAGGCGTATCAGGAATGGGTCACTGACATATTCAGCGGGTCGGAAAGAGAAAGCGGGATTGCCATCGATATAATCGTAAAGCTTGCGTGTCCCCATGCACAAACTTGCAACTATCTTGCCGCGGTCGATATTTTTTCTTGCTCCTGTTATTACTCCGGATTTAATCAGCTCAATGATAGCGTCAGAAAATACTTCGGTATGAATTCCGAGGTCGTGTTTATCTTTGAGAAATTCAGCCACAGCCAATGGAATGCGCCTTATTCCTAATTCTACGGTGGAGCCGTCCGGAATCAGAGCTGCAACGTACTCGGCAATCCGCCGGGATGTCTCGGTTGGTTCCGGCAACGTCACTTCGAGAATAGGACTATCGCTCGGAACGAGGATGTCGATATCGTGGACAAACAGCTGATTGTCTCCCATTGTCCAGGGCATATTCGGGTTTACCTGGGCGATGACAAAGCCTGCGTTCTCAGCAGCACTTTTAGTGATATCAACAGAAATCCCCAGAGAGCACATCCCCTTTTCATTCGGTGGAGTAACCTGTATCAAAGCTACATCAATGGGCAGCTCTCCTGAACTGAACATGCGTGGGATATCGGAGAGAAATATCGGTGTGAAATCCCCTAATTCTTGCGATTCATTAATAGTATCCCATATGAAAAAGCTATTAATATGAAAATGTTTAGCCAATTCTTTATGCCGGTAAGAAGGCTCACCAAGAGTTAGCAAATGTATTATGTCTATAACCTCTAATTCGGCAGCGCGATTGATTAATGCCTGAATCAATTCCTGAGGTTGAGCGCAACCAGTCCCAATAAACACCCTTTGTCCGGGACGTAAGCGGGTTATTGCCTCTTCAGCCGATGCAATCATGCTGCTGTAATTTTCCTGCCAATTTGTGGAGGTATTTTTGCTGTGGTCAGGATTCTGTTCGGCCATTTATTTGCTACCCTGATTCAGTAGAATTACCAAATGTTTCCTCTTGTGTTTTGGGATCCCGGCGGAGAGATATCCTCGCATCCACTACCATTGCTTTAGTGCCGACACTTCCGACAAAGAATGGATTGATATTCAATTCTTCAATCTGAGGAAAGTCGGTAGCCAGTTGACTTATTCTTTGCAGGCCTCCAGTGATATCGGATAAATCCACATCCGCCTGGCCGCGGGCGCCTTTGAGCAAGGCGTATGACCGGGTCTCCATCAGCATTTCCATCGCTTCATCGGCAGTGATAGGGGCCAGGTAACACGAAACATCCTTGAGCACATCTACAAAAGTGCCGCCAAGGCCGAACATAAGCATAGGTCCAAACTGTGAATCAGATGTCATACCGAGAATTACTTCCAGCCCGCGTAGGCACATCTTTTCTATGTAAACACCGTTTAATCTGGCTTCAGGTGCCCTGCGGCTAACGCGCAGCGTTAGCAGATCAAAGGTATCGCGAACCTGATCGGGGCTGGAGATATTAAGTTTGATACCCCCCACATCAGACTTATGGACAATATCAGAAGAAACAATCTTCATAGCTACAGGGAATCCAATTCTTTCAGCTATTTCCACCGCCTCTTCGGGTGAATTGGCAACATAGCCGTCCGGTACGTTAAAGTCATAAGCTCGCAGGATTTCTTTAGTTTCAACCTCACCCATTTGGATATGATTTGTTTTTAAATGCCGCAAGATGATACGTTCTACTCTACGCCGGTTAACAGGAAAGCGTGTAACAACGCGCGTCGGGTGCTTACGCCAGACGCCGTATTCATACATAGCCCTTAGTGCTGCCACGGCCCGTTCCGGTGAAGGGTAATCGGGAAGATTGCAATCTGCTAATTCCTTTCGTTCAGGCATCGCATCAGCACTACCAAGGATAACTGCAAGTATCGGTTTGTCATTAAAACTGCTTGCGGCAATAGCACGAACTGTTTCGGCCGGTTGTGTCATTGCGTGTGGTGTTAGAATCACTATTACAGCATCAACAGAGTCATCTTGCAGTGCGGCACTAACTGCAGTGACATAACGTTTCGGACCGGCATCGCCCAAAACGTCAATCGGATTGCTGATGATAGCCGCCGGTGGCAGTTCGTTCTTAAGATTACCGGCATTATAGCCATTTAGAGTAGCGACCTTCATCCCGGCTTGCTCAATTGCGTCGGCAGCCATTACCGCCGGTCCTCCTGCATTGGTGATGATTGCAACGCGATTGCCTTTGGGCAAAGGCTGCATAGAGAGCGCCGCAGCGTAGTCGAAAAGCGCATCAAAAGTTTCTGCTCGTATTACACCGGCCCGTTTAAATGCCGCCGCATAGGCAATATCATCCCCAGCCAGACCGCCGGTATGTGCCGAAGCCGCCTTCATTCCAGCCTTGGTTACTCCAGCCCTTAATAGAACTAAGGGCTTAGTCGAAGCCGCAGACCTTGCTGTTTTAATGAACTTGTCTCCGGATGTGATACTTTCAAGGTAGCCAACGATAACTTTTGTCTGTTCATCGGCTGTAAATGATGATAAAAAGTCAGTCTCATTCAGATCGGCCTTGTTCCCTATGCTTACCACTTTTGCCAAGCCGAGCCCACGAGCCAGGGCCCAATCCAGCATTGCCGTACAAAGCGCTCCCGATTGAGACAGGACTGATATACCACCAGCCTTTGGCATACGTTTTGAAAACGAAGCATTCATCCGGTGCTCTGTATTAATCAGACCCAGGCAATTTGGTCCTAACAAACGAATACCGGCTTTCGAACAAAGCTGTGTGATCTCGGATTGCAATTTAGTTCCTGCCGGGCCGGTCTCTCTAAAGCCTGCGGTGATCACTGCTATCGCTTTTGCTTCTGCTTTAATCGAACTTTCTACAGCTTCCAGAACAGATGCTGTCGGTACCGCGATAACTACTAAGTCAATAGTGCCTGTGTATGTATTCAAATCATGCAGGCAACTCAGCCCCAGAATCTCATCAGACGAAGGATTAACCGGTATGATTTGTCCGGCAAAACCGCCATCTAACAGGTTGGACAGTATCTCATAACCCACCTTACCGGGTGTCCGAGAAGCGCCGATTACTGCTATAGACTTAGGATATAATAAAAAATCCAACATTATTTACAAATTGAAATATTTTCTAAATATATACGTAATTCTACAACCAGCTACTATATGTTTCAAGCAAATTAAGCCTAAAGTATATATACCTTTACGGTAAAACTGAAACCATTGACATAAAATTATTAAATAATGTTAAAAAACTCTATATTGAAAGTGTGGAAAAAAATTATTGATATATAGCTATTTTTTTGAAATAATGGTCACCCTATGAAGGTTAGAACAAAAATAATATTAGTCGCAGTTATATTTAGTCTCTGTATCGGCAGCTTTGCTCAAGCGGATTTGGCGAAGCGAATTAATGGCATTATCAGCAGTTCTTTACAGCAGAAAGTTCGATTTTCCATTCATATCATCAAGGCCGATTCGGGCGCCACTGTATATGAGCATAATGCGAAGGAGTTGATGATACCGGCTTCGAACATGAAAATAATCACATCTACAGCGGCGCTTAAATATCTGGGGCCTGATTATGAATACAAAACAAGGATTGGTCTTTGTGGTGATACCCTTGTAATAATAGGGAGCGGGGACCCGTTGCTGGGGGATGAAAAAACAGATGCAAAGTACGGGCGAGAAAAAGGCTGGCTCTTTAAAAACATAGTGCAGACGTTAAAACGCAATAATATAAAAACCATTGAAAATATAATTGTTGACAGCAGTGTATTTGATGACCAGCGTGTGCATCCGAGCTGGTCTAAAAGTGAGCTGAATAAGTGGTATGCCTGTGAAATAAGCGGCTTGAATTTCAATGATAATTGTATAGCAATAAGCACAAAGAAAACCGGCGGCAGAGTTGAGGTTTATCTCGATCCTCAGACATCTTATATAAAGTATGATAATAAAGTTAAGCCGATTTCGAGGGGCACAAGTGCCGTGGGGACTTACAGGAATAAAGAGCCTAACAAGATTGTTGTTTACGGTAAATGCCGTGACAGAGTCGGGCCGTTTGATGTAGCAATTGAAAGACCTGCTGCATTCTTTGGATTTCTATTGTACGAAAATCTCGCTAAAGAGGGAATAAAGACAAATGGTCACCTCATAGAAAAAGCGATTGATGATCAAAGCGGTTTCAGACTGCTATGCCAATATTCAACTACGCTAAAAGATTGTTTAACTCGTTGTAATAAGAACAGCCTCGGATTGGCAGCCGAATCACTGTTTAAAACAATCGCCGCCAATAATAATCCCGACGGAAAGTACGGCAGCTGGGAGCGAGGCAGGGAATTGGTTTCTGAATTTCTTTTGGAACTTGGTATTGATAAAAGCCAGTTTTATATCGATGATGCAAGCGGCCTGAGCAGGAAAAATGAGCTTAGCTCTTATGCCATAACAAAAGTGTTGCTGAGTGTCTATCAAAGCGATAATTGGAATAAGTATAAGGATACGCTCGCGGTGGGGGGGGTAGATGGGACAATTGCCAAATATTTTAAAGAGCAAAAGTACAAAGGTAAAATCTTAGGCAAGACCGGATATATAAATAGCGTCAAATCATTTTCAGGTGTATGCAGCACCGGACAGGGCGATTATATATTCTCCATTCTCACCAACAATACCAACGGTACTACCCGTGGAGTAATCAACAACATCGCAAAGGCAATTATTGATGATCAGTAAATAGCAGATAGCGACGCTTGCTATTGTTGTTTCTCAATATTTGTTTCGCTTTCAGAACCAAAATCAGAGGAAATCTTTAACAGGTTGTTAAGATTAACTTCACAATCTTCAACGCTATAGAACTTCGGTC
>JAVVFI010000195.1:0-9831 GCA_032250555.1 Sedimentisphaerales bacterium | reverse complement strand
TATAGTGGTTTCTCTATTGGTATTGGCGGGCCCGCTTGCGGCCCAGGAAACCACTCCGCGTGAGTTTGTCGACCTCTTCAATGGCAAAGACCTTACCGGCTGGAAGTTGTTTATCCCGGATGAAGCAATCGATGTAAATAAAATATGGTCGGTAAGAAATGGCGTTGTACTTTGTGAAGGAAAACCCAACGGTTATATGCGTACCAAATCCGAATATACAAACTACAAACTTCACCTGGAATGGCGATGGACTGCCGAACCATCCAACAGTGGTGTACTGCTGCATTCCAGCGGAGCCGATAAAGTTTGGCCACGATGCATAGAGTGTCAGTTAAAAGGGGGTAGCGCCGGTGATTTCGTACTTATCAATGGTGCTGGCATTACTGTTGACGGCCAGGACAGGCAGGATGTTAATAAGCAATTCGTTAGCATAAAAAAGAAGCAACAGAGCAGCGAAAGGCAGGCGGGGCAATGGAACAGGTATGATATCTACTGTGATAAGGACGTGATTCGCTGTTTTGTCAATGGCACTCTCCAAAACGCCGGGACTAATGCTACGGATACTTCCGGGTGGATATGCCTGCAGAGCGAAGGCGGCCCGATTGAATTTCGCAATATATATATTGAGCCGCTGGATTGATAACGAACAGACTATGCTCGCAAAAAGACTGTTTGATAATACCAACTTATCTTTGTGAAAGGAGATATTATGGCCAAGCGAATTGTGTCCTGTATTTTACTGTTTGTGATTATGCTGGGATGCATATCCTGCGAGCGAACGGTGAATATCGTCACCGAGCCGTATCTGTTGGATACTGGCCTGGTCTCGCGTTCGATTTGTTTTGAGAATCCGACAGGTGCTCCGGGGCAGGGGGGCAAGGCCGCGAGCAAACTCGGCGTTGGGCGAAAGGGTGCTCCGGCTATGACACTGAAAGCCGGACAGCAGGTCCAGCTTTGTGATATTGCCGGACCGGGCACGATTCGGCATATCTGGATGACAACACGAAGGGACCCGCTTAATCTGCGGTCTCTGGTGATTCGTGCCTGGTGGGATGGGCAGGAACATCCAAGCGTCGAATGTCCGATTGGGGACTTTATGGGATTTGCGCATGGAAAGGTAATGCCGTATCATTCCGCGGTACATTCTCTGGGCCAAAATGCTGGTATGAATATATGGCTGCCGATGCCTTTTAGTAAACGAGCGAAGATTACATTGACCAACGACGGCGAAAAGGATGTTCCGTTGTTTTATCAGATTGATTATACAATCACAGACAAGCACCCTGATGATGTAGGCCGCCTGCATGTGTTGTTCCGCAGGGAAAATCCGACAACGATAAAGAAGGATTTTGTAATGCTTCCCAAGCGAAAGAACAAAGGCCGCTTTATGGGTGCGCTCATTGGCATACGTAACATGACACCCGGCCAGTGGTGGGGTGAAGGTGAGATAAAGATTTTTATGGATGGCGACACTGAATTTCCTACGATTTGCGGTACTGGAAGCGAAGACTACGTAGGCCTTTCCTATGGTATGCAGCAGACCCCGTATCTTTATAACGGTTGCAGCCTGAATGAGAAAAATTTTGTCTCTATGTATCGCTGGCATCTGCCTGATCCGATTTTGTGGCGACAGGAATGCCGCATAACGATTCAGCAGATTGCGTGGAAGAATGGCCTGGCCGAAACACAGGATGACTGGTCGTGTGCAACGTTCTGGTACGAGCCGATCCCGAGTGCCGCTCTGCCTCGTATGTCGGACGTACAGGCGCGAACCGCAGACATATGGCAGGATTAGCAGGGCTCCATGGAGATTTGGAATACGATGAATAGAATTCAGGAACATGTACGGCTGATGAGATTGTGTTTGTGGGTTGCTTTTGGCTTTTGCGCGATGCTTTGTGCAAAGCAGAAGAGCCCTCTCTATTATGACGTCAAAGATGTTGGCGGACCAACAGATACAATATCCTTGATTCAGCCCTGGAAGATAATTTCTCTGGATGCCGAATACGCAGGGCAGTGGGTTGTTGCGTCTGATGTGGACGGTGACGGCCAGGTTGAAATCGTCAGCTCCAGGAATATGAACATAGGCGATGTTCATTACACCAGTACCGCAGTGGCACAGAAACTGGACGGTACTGTGTTGTGGAAGTGGGGCAATCCGGCTATCGGCCGTAAAATTTGGCACCACGATGTGGCCTGTCAGATTCACGACTGGGACGGTGACGGCAAGAACGAGGTTGTGCTTTGTACAAAAGGTTTCCTGGTAGAGCTTGATGGTGCTACTGGTCGGGAGAAGAGGCGCATTCGCATTCTCGATGATGCTACGGATTGTCTGGTGTTTTGCGATTTGAGGGGTGGCAGCCGGCCGAGTGATGTGCTGGTAAAAGATCGATACCATCAGATTTGGGCTTATGATCAAAGGGGCAGCCTTCTCTGGACTGTTAAGGACCCGGGCGGCTATCGCACAGCTCATCAGCCCCGGCCTATTGATATCGACGGTGACGGACGCGACGAGATTATGGCCGGCTATGCAATGCTGAACACCGATGGTTCTGTGCGGTGGGTGTATAAATCGAAGACCGTTGACCAGAAGCGCGGGCATCTTGACTGCGTTCGTATTTTTCGCCGGGGCAGGAAACCGGAAGACTTCAAATTGGTCCTGACTTGCTGTGGAGCGAATAATGTGGCTATGGTAGATGGAACTGGTGAAATTATCTGGGAAGTGGCCGGGTATCATTTCGAGTCGGTGGATGTTGGAAGAGTCTTTCACGGTGTAGGCGAAAAACAAATAGTTGTTGACATTGATCATCAGCCCCTTGGTAATAGTCCGATTTGGACACTGGATGAAAAAGGTGAGCTTCTCGGCCGGATTGTAACCGACTACAGCCGGCATCACTGCCTGCTGGACTGGACCGGTGACGGCATGGATGAAATCTTGGTAGCCCACAATGGGGGTATCTATGACCATAATGGCAAATGTATTGGTATTTTGGTGTTTCCCGGGGTCTCTCTGGTGGGTAAAAGTAAGGGGGAACGGAGTATGCTCGTCGCAGATATGACGGGCGACGGAGTGCAGGATGTGATGATGGTGACTCCGGAGAAGGTTTATATCTATGTAAATCGAAAAGGAACAAAAGGCAGTGGGCTTCACCGGCTCGGAACCGAATTCAATTTTACTTTGTATTGAAACAGCAATGACGCATATTATTGTATAAGGAGAAAATTATGATGCGCAGAGTTTTGGTTGTTTTATGTTTGTCGGTAATGATGTTGTTAGTCGGTTGTGCCGAATATGGTATGAGAAAAGCCGGCTTTGTAAAGCTTTTCAACGGAAAAGATCTGACCGGCTGGGAAACGAGCGGCGATGCAAAGTGGTTCGTTGAAAACGGTAACCTCGTAGGAATACAGGGTGCTAATAACGCACCGGGGGATTTGTTTACAACAAATACATATGATGATTTTCTTGTGATACTTACTTACCGTGCTGAGTGGCCCTGTAACAGTGGTCTCTGGTTCCGCTACCAGTCTCCGCAGAAGGCATACCAGGCCGATATCCTCGAATACAAGAATCCTATAGCCTATTCGGGCACACTGTATTGCCCGGGTAAGATGTTTCTGGCAATAAATGAAGACAAGAGCATAGTTGACCGTGAAGACTGGAATACCATAAAGGTTCTTGCCGAGGGCGACCATCTTCAGGTATGGATTAACGGCCATCAAATTGCCGACGTGCATGATGATACCTCTGATTCGGGCCAGATTGGTTTTCAGGTCCATCCGGGAGACGAGTTCGGGCCGATGAAAATTGTCGTCCGTGAGCTTCTGCTCAAGCCCCTTTAAAATATAGTTGACGCTTTTTCTTACGGTCAACCGGAAGATTCCGATGATTCTTCATCTTGAATGTACTCTTTCACAGGGTACAGTTTTGCTACAGGAATAAACAGTATCGCTGTAACCAGCATTACTATTGCAAAGAACCAGTAATAGCTGGCTCCGGGCAGTTTGTTTGTTCCGTCTTCATTTTGAATAAAGATATTAACTGCTGCGGTGAAGAGATTTCCGAGCGAAATCGACAGGAGAAAGACCCCCATAATGAATGATTTCATTTTCTTTGGTGCCTGAGTATATGAGAATTCGAGACAGGTTATTGAAACCATTATTTCGGAAGAGGTAAGCAGCGCATAGGCAAGAAACATCCAGCCGATGCTGGGTTTGCCCCCGGCAACAATTCCGCCTTCAATCAGGGAAGAGACGACAAAAGGTGAAGCTGCAAGAAGCAGGCCCAATCCAATTTTTCGCAGCGAGGTCAAAGGAAATATCCTGTTTATTGCCGGATATATTACATAAGAAAAAACAGGAATTAAAATCAGTATCAACAGTGGATTGAGAGCTACGATCTGAGTTGGCAGCCACTCATGTCCCAGCCAGTTGCGGTTCATCTTCTCGGCCTGTAACATCCATGCTGAGTCCATTTGGTCGAATAGTGCCCAGAATGGGGCTACGAAGCCATAAATAATACACAGTTTGAAGATTGCTTTGAAACCTTTCCAACTGAAGCACTCTTTTACAAATTCGATACCGCCCCGTGGTATATGGACAAATTTTTTGCGTCCGAGCCAAAACGCTATTGTTGCCAGCAGCATGAAGCCGCCTGGAACGCCGAATGCGACAGTAGCCCCGTATCGGTCAAGTAACTCAGGTATCAATAGATTGGAGATAAAAGCGCCCAAATTAACTGCAAAGTAGAACCAGTGATATACTCTGTTTATGAGATGTTTGTTAGTTTTTCCGAATTGGTCACCCACATTCGCGGAAACGCAGGGCTTTATTACTCCTGAACCGATCGCAATGAGAATCAGTCCTGCCGCTAAACCCAGGCGCGTTTGATTAACGGCAAGGGCCAAAAAACCAAAACAGTAAAGTATTGAAAAATAAAGAATAGTTCTGTACTTACTAAGCCAAATGTCGGAAATCAGAGCGCCGAGCAAGGGCATGAAATAGACCGCTGAGACAAAGAGGTGAAACCATGTTTTGCTTTGCTCGGCAGTCATCGGAGCAAGTTGGCCTTTGGCGTTCACGAGCAGATGAGTCATAAAGAATACAAGGATACATCTTGAACCGTAGAAGCTGAATCGTTCGGCGGCTTCGTTGGTAAGTATGTAGGGGATGCCGCCTGGCATTTTTTTAGATGGTACAGGTGCGGTAAGGTATTTGCTTTCGGCCATATTGACTTCTCCGACTCTATAATCAAATAAACAATTTCTTTTCAGGCTCTGATATTAAGCCTTTTTGGCCCTGTTAATATAATTGGGCTATATATTACATATGTCTTTAGCCCAGTTCAAAGAAGAAATATTCTGATGTAAAAAATTAGCCGCCTTGTCCGCGAGTTCCAAAACCCCCTTGATTTCAGAAGTTGCAGGTGTTAATATCCTTCAGACAATAAGGTTATTAGTGACAAAATAGCAACATGGCAAATAATTGGGGTATGAGGCTATGAAAACTTTATCGACGATCGTCATTATGTTGACAATTAGCGTAGTTCTTTTTGGTTGTGCACCGAACGCGAAGGAGGCGGAATTGAACGAGTTCATTACAGCGCATGTGGAAAAAATTAAGCCGATGTCGAAGGAGGCGAGTCTTGCCTCATGGAATGCTGCCATTAGCGGCAAGCCGGAGGATTATGACAAAGTCAGTGAATTAACACTCAAGATCCGCCAGGTTTACAGTAATCCTCAGGAGTTTGCTTTTCTGAAGGATACGAAAGAATCCGGGCAGGTCACCGACCCCGTCCTGGCTCGGCAACTGGATGTTCTGTATAACAATTATCTTGAGAGCCAGATAGAACCGGGATTATTGAAGAAGATTGTGGATTTGGGTACAAAAATTGAAAAGAACTTCAGCACTTTCCGCGGCACAATTGAAGGTGATAAAGTTACCGGTAACGAAATTAAGGAAATCCTGAAAACCCAGACGGATTCCGCCAAGAGAAAGCAGGCGTGGCTGGCCAGCAAGCAGGTAGGTGTCGAAGTGGCTGAAGATATCATCCGGCTGGTGAAGCTGCGAAACGAGGCTGCCAGAAAACTTGGATTCGACAATTATCATACTCTTTCTCTGGCTGCTTCTGAGCAGGATGTTAAAGACCTGGATCGGATTTTCGATCAGCTCTACGAATTGACCAACGAGCCGTATGCTAAGTTAAAAGCAGAGCTGGACCGCATTCTGGCGGATAATTGCGGAGTAACGGTTGCCGAGCTTATGCCCTGGCATTATCACGATCCGTTCTTCCAGGAAACTCCTCTGGTTTATAAGCTTGATTTGGACGCATACTACGAAGGTAAAGATGTTAAGGATCTGGCTGCGGACTTCTACGCTGGCATTGGTTTGCCTGTGGAATCCATCCTTGCAAACAGCGACTTGTATGAACGCGAAGGCAAAAATCCCCATGCCTTTTGTACTGATATTGATCGCGAAGGCGACGTGCGTGTTCTGTGTAATATTGAAAATAACGAATACTGGATGGAGGTGATATTACACGAATTAGGTCACGCTGTTTATGATAAATACCACGACCTGAAGGTTCCGTTTATACTGAGAAGACCCGTGCATGTTTTTACAACCGAAGCTATAGCTATGTTCTTCGGCCGCTTGAGTCGCAATCCAGCCTGGATGCAGCAAATGCTGGGACTCACGGATTACCAGCGGGCCGAAATCGAAAAAGTAAGTGGCAAGTACGCTCAGCTCAAGCAACTGATTTTTGCCCGCTGGGATATGGTGATGTACAATTTCGAAAAACAGCTTTATGCAAATCCTGATCAGGACCTGAATTCACTTTGGTGGCGAATGGTCGAGAAATATCAGCTTGTCAAAAGACCACAGGGGCGTAATGAGCCGGATTGGGCCGCTAAAATTCATTTTACTATCGCCCCATGTTATTACCATAACTATTTGTTAGGTGAATTGCTGGCGTCTCAGTTGCATAATCATATGACCCGCGAAATTCTAAAGCTTGAATCAGATAAAAATCTCAGCTATATTGGCCGGCGTGAACTCGGTGATTTTCTCCGCCAAAATGTTTTTGAAGCCGGAGCGCTTTATCATTGGAATGAGATGATTAAAAGGGCGACCGGACAAACTCTAACTCCGGAGTATTATGTTGAGCAGTTTGTTCAATAATTTTCAAAATGAGCTGATATATGTCCCGGTTTTAATCCCAATAGATGGTTACGAATATTCTTCCGATTATGAATGGAGTCACTTATGAATTCAGATGGAAAGTATTTACCGGAAATTACAGTTAAGGCTTTTGTTTTAGGCGTTGTGCTTTCGATGGTATTGGCGGCGGCAAACGCCTATCTGGGATTGTTCGCCGGTATGACGGTCTCGGCGTCGATACCTGCCGCGGTCGTCTCGATGGGATTGCTGAGGCTGTTTCGCAAAAGTAACATCCTGGAGAATAACATCGTGCAAACAGCGGCTTCCGCAGGAGAGTCTCTGGCTGCTGGCGTTATTTTCACTTTGCCTGCACTTGTCATTATGGGTTATTGGGACGGTTTTGGAGGGAAAAACTACTGGTGGATTACAATAATAGCTGCATTTGGAGGCTTGCTGGGTGTACTGTTTACCATACCGCTCCGGCGGTCCCTTATAGTTGAAGGTGAGTTGCAGTTCCCCGAAGGTATTGCCACTGCCGAAGTACTTGAAACGGGCCAGGAGGGCGGCAAAGGAGTCTGGACAATTGCAAAGGCGTCTCTTGTAGGCGGATTGTTTAAGGTATGTGCTAAAGGTATAGGTTTCTGGCCCGAGGCTATTGAGGGGGCCAAAGGACTCGGCGGTACTCTTATTTATGGCGGCTCGAACCTCAGCCCTGCATTACTCTCTGTAGGTTATATTGTCGGGCTTAATATCGCTGTTCTTATTTTCCTCGGTGGTGTCCTCAACTGGTATATTGCCATTCCTATATGTGCCTCCATGTCTGAGGCGGCGCCGGAGGTTGATGCAGTGGAGAGGGCTTATGGAATATGGTCGGCCCAGACGAGGTATATTGGCGTAGGAGCAATGCTGATCGGCGGCTTGTGGACAATTTTCAAGATGCGAGGCTCGCTTCTGAGCGGAATGAGAAGCGGATTAAAAGCATACCAGGCAATAGGACAGGGCACCACTGAAATCGAGAGAACCGAACAAGACATGCCCATGAAATGGATACTTATGCTCATTGTTGGTTCAATTGTTCCGCTGTTCCTTGTTTACCAGACGTTCGTTGCAGACGTTTCTGTCTCACTGCCGATGGCGGTTGTTATGCTTATTGCGGGATTTTTATTCTCTGCTGTGGCCGGTTATATGGCGGGCCTGGTCGGCTCTTCAAATAATCCAATTTCCGGTATTACCATCGCCACTATAGTTGTTTCCTCTCTTTTACTGCTCGTGCTCATGGGCAAAGATGCTGAAAACGGCCCTGCGGCGGCGATCATCATTGGTTCGGTTGTTTGCTGTGCCGCCGCCATTGCAGGAGACAATATGCAGGACCTGAAGGCCGGAAGGATTGTCGGAGCAACGCCATGGAAACAGCAGGTTATGCAGATGATAGGCACATTGTCCGGGGCAATTATAATAGCACCGGTTCTCATGCTCCTGCATGAAGCATACGGTTTCAAGGGACAGCCGGGTGCCGGTTCGGATGCTCTCTCGGCTGTTCAGGCTAATCTTATGGCCTCGGTTGCAAGGGGGGTTTTCAAGGGCGACATGCCGTGGAATTTCGCTTTTATCGGGATGGGTGTTGCTGTTGCTATTATTATTCTTGATTGTATTCTCGAAGCTCGAAAAAGCTCATTCCGAACGCCTGTTCTTGCTGTGGCGATCGGAATTTATCTGCCTTTGGAACTGGCTGTGCCTATCTTTGCAGGCGGTATCATACATTGGGCCATAAAGAATTTCCACAACCGGCAAAATACCAGTTCGGAGCAAATTGAAAAATCCAGCCGCAACGGTCTGTTGTTTGCTTCAGGTCTCATAACGGGTGAAGCACTGACGGGTATCCTCTTGGCGATTCCTATCGTCATCCTCAAGCAATACGAAATTGACCTTCCTATTATCAGGCACTTTTTCGGTAAAACGATGCCCTTGGGCGGTTGGCTGGGTGCTGTACTATTGGTGGGCGTGGCTTACTGGTTGTATCGCACCGCAATAGGAGATAAACAGCATGCATAATGCTGAAAATATAGAATCGCTAAATTCAATATTCGGCAGTTTCAATATTATTTGGCTTTACTGTACGAACGAGTATGCCGGATCCCATGGGGGCAGCGTTATCGCGGGCTGTTTATAAATATCCAGAATTTCCTTTGGCACATATTTTTTCTTTACGATGATGCTGTAAACATTTGTATCAAACCATGAATCGTAAATGGTCCAGAGGCCTTTACTGCCCTTGTCGTCTCCCCAACTGTTTTCAACCAGCCACTTTGCGGGTTTTTCTTTTTGCATATCGATGCCGATGAAGACCATGGCGTGATTGGGGACGCTTTCACGGAACAAAGAACGCTGGGCCTTGGTCATGGCCATATCGGTCATGTAAATAGAATCATAATCGAACATCCCCATGGCCATTATTCCGTGTTCTTTACTTTGGTCTTTGCCGACATCACATGAGAACCAGATTGGCTCATCGTCGAGCACCGACTTGACGGCGATGTCTTTGAGGATTTGCATTTTGACGTTTGCAAAATGCGCATCGTCACCGTCACGGATATTTCTTGTAAGATTAATGCTGTAATGTTTCCCGTATTTTTTTGAAGGGTCGTTAAATATGTCCACGTATTGCCCCAAATCGAC
>JAVVFI010000194.1:0-9838 GCA_032250555.1 Sedimentisphaerales bacterium | reverse complement strand
CTCGCCATTTTTAGAAGCTCCCTCAGTAGCACACAGACAAATCCGAATGGATTCCTTAGTTTTATCGGCAATTAGTTTGACCTAAATAACAGCCTTTTGGTTTAATCGAAGTCTTTTTTGGTTGTCGATTGATAAAGTAAGAGATTGCCGCGGTCCCCCCGCTTTCTGACGAAAGCAAGGCGGGGCCTCGCAATTACGCTTATTGATTCCTACCTTTGCGAGAATGGTAATTCAATAATAGCCCTGTGAATAATCGCAAAATCTTCTCTTTCAAATCTGGTGGAATATCCGTATAATCTCGATTGGGCGATTGAATAATGAGTAGATTCCTGCTCCATTGACCGCTTATTCTTCGTGCGGTTTTTCCGGCAGGTGCTTGTCCAGGAATGAAAGCAATCTGGGTATTTCGATCTCGGCAGCTTTCCAAATCTCTCTCAAATCCACTCCACGATAGTGATGTATGAGCTTATCCCGCATACGTGCCATAGCCGACCATGGAATCGACGGATTGTTCTTCTTGAAATCGTCTGAGATTAATTTCGCCACTTCACCAATAAGAAGGAACTGGTGTATTATTGCCGATTGTGTTTTGGCATCTTCGCGGAACTGCTCAAAGGTCAGCTCATCTTTGAATTGCACAATCCGGCTTGTCGCTCTAAACATATCGAGCAGGAGCGATTCGTCACGCTGCATAAATTTGCCTCGCGGAGTTTAGTATTTCACGCCGGGAAATCGGATTCGGGTTTTCTTCTACGGCCCGAAGGCTGATAAGATCGACATCACGACCGAAAAGACGCGACAGCTCTTCTTCCATCGTAAAATGATCAAACATGGTCCAATCAGCATCCTGAGAAAACGTTACCAGCAAGTCTATATCACTGGCAGGTCGAAGCTCACCTTTGGCAGCGGAGCCAAAAACTGCAAGTCTTTTTATCTCCCATCGCCGACAAAAGTCCGCTATCTTCTCCGCTGGAATTCCTAAGTTTATCGGCGTCATTTATTCTATCCCAGAAAAATAGAGCTTATATAACTGTAAAAACGAATCATATTATGTTTATCATTGTATTATATGAATTTGCTTTTCGTTAGAGCTTGAATATATCATAACCATCCAAACACAAGTAATCCACAACAATTTAAGGCATAGCCTTGTTAATAATCGCAAAACTTCTCTTTCACTTCTTGCGAAATTTCTTTATAATTCGGGATTGAAATCTGTTTTGGAGTTACCAATGGGGTATTTTCGGAAAAATATTGAAAAAGTAAAAGGTTACGTGCCGGGTTTTCAGCCGAAGGAAACGGACGTGGTTAAACTCAATACGAATGAGAATCCGTATCCGCCTTCGCCAGCGGTATTAAAGGCGCTGGCTGAACTCGATCCGGAACGACTTCGCCGGTATCCCGACCCTATTGGAAACGAATTCCGGCAGGCAGCGGCCGAGGTCAATGGTGTAAGGCCGGAAAATATTATGTGCTGCAACGGCGGTGACGATTTGCTGACTATCGCTTTTAGAGCGTTTTGCGATAAAAACCGGCCCGTTGCATATCCTGTTCCGACATATTCGCTTTATCCGGTATTAGCTAAATTGCAGGACTGCGAGGCAATTGAAATTCCGTTCGACGGTGAATTCAATCTACCGGCCAAACTGGCTCAGACCAACGCCGCCCTGACTATCGTCTGCAATCCAAACGCGCCGAGCGGCAGCTTTATAAGTGTTGATGAGCTGGCTTCACTGGCCGATGAGCTATCCGGGGTATTACTCGTTGATGAGGCATACGTGGACTTCGCTGAGGACAACTGCACGGAGCTTGTGAAAAAATTCGATAACATTATGATACTTCGCTCGCTGAGCAAGGGATATAGCCTCGCGGGCATTCGATTCGGATACGTTATCGCTCAGCCGGACTTGATAAAAGGCCTGATGAAGCTCAAAGATTCCTATAATGTTGACGCTGTTGCTATCGCCGTGGCAACCGCGGCTATAAAAGACCAAAAGTATTTCAGCGAAACGACCGAAAAAGTAAAGAAGGCTCGCGGCTTTTTGACCGAGCAACTGCGTGATTTGAAATTCGAGGTTCCGCAAAGCTTCTCGAACTTTGTGCTTGCCAGGAGCAAAAACTCCCAGGCGAGCAAGATTTTTGACAAACTCAAAGAACAAAATATTTATGTCAGATACTTTGATTTGCCCGGTCTTGACGATAAGCTGAGAATAACCGTAGGCACCGACGAACAAAATAATAAACTTATTTCGGCTTTGAAAGAGATTCTGTCTCAAGACCGGGACGGGAATTAACAATAGCATATAAAAGGATATTCCAATGAGTAAGCGAACCGCTGAAGTTCACAGGAAGACAAAAGAAACCGATGTTTCCTTACAGCTTAATCTGGACGGCGACGGCAAGTATGAGATTGACAGCGGTATCGGCTTTTTGGACCACATGCTCACGCACCTGAGTAAACACAGCAAAATCGACCTGACGGTGAAGGCTAAAGGTGATTTGGAAGTGGATGCTCACCATACGGTCGAAGATATTGCGATTTGCCTCGGTGAATGTCTATTGAAAGCCTTAGGTGATAAAAAAGGTATCGTCAGATATGGACACAGCTCGCTGCCAATGGAGGATGCTTTGGCTAATGTTTCGGTTGACCTTTCCGGCAGGGCTTCCTGTGTATATAACGTTGAATACCGAACAGATAAAATCGGCGACTTCGACGTCGAGTGTCTGGAGGAGATGCTTCGGAGCTTTGCCAATAACGGAAAGCTCAATCTGCATATAAACGTTCCTTACGGTACAAACAGCCATCATATAGCAGAGGCGATTTTCAAGGGATTGGGCAAAGCGCTCGGCACAGCCGTCGGCATTGATGGGGCAGATATCCCAAGTACAAAGGGTGTATTGTGATTGAGGAACAGAAGAGTGAATATCGAACGGGGATAGGCACCGATATCCACCGGCTCGTTGAAGGCAGAAAGCTCATGCTCGCCGGAGTGTACGTACCGTACCCAGCCGGTCTGGCGGGGCACAGCGACGGCGATGTGGGGCTGCATGCTGTTATCGATGCCCTGCTCGGGGCAAGCGGGATGGGAGATATAGGAACGCTGTTTCCCAGCTCAGCGGCGCGATGGAAAGATGCCGACAGTAAAGAGCTTTTGTTTATTGTAAAGGAACAGCTCGAAGAAAATAAATGGGAAGTCGTTAATGTTGACCTCATTATACACGCAGAAGAACCGAGACTTGAGAAGGTTAAAGGCCAGATGAAAAGATGTATCGCAGGTCTTCTGGGTATTGACTTTACATCGGTTAACGTAAAGGCTAAAACAAACGATGGACTCGGTGATGTAGGCGCCGGAGAAGCGATGGCCGCTACGGCTACGGCGCTTTTGAGAAAAAGAAAAAGAAGAACAGTATATAAATGATTATTAATGGTATTTACGCATGGCACTGAATCTTTATAACAGTCTGACAAGAAGAAAAGAAGAATTCGAACCGCTGAACAAAGGCAGAGTCGGTATATACGTCTGCGGGCCGACCGTATATGGGCATGCACATCTTGGGCATGCGAAGAGTTACGTGAGCTTTGATATTCTGACAAGGTATCTGCGTTATCTCGATTATGACGTTACATACGTGCAGAATATCACAGATGTAGGCCACCTCACCGATGACGCCGATGAAGGTGAGGATAAAATAGCCACTGCGGCACAAAAAGAGCAAAAGCATCCGATGGCGCTGGCCGAATATTACACTCGCAGCTATTTTGAAGACATGGACCAATTGAACTGCGTCCGGCCCGATATAAGCCCGAGAGCCAGCGGTCATATACTCGAACAAATAGGGATGGTAACGACGCTGCTGAAAAAAGAATACGCGTATGAAGCCAACGGCTCGGTGTATTTCGATGTCTCCAAATTCGAAAACTATGGAAAACTATCCGGCAGAAATCTCGATGAGATGATTGCCGGAGCGCGTGTGGAGGTTTCGCCGGACAAAAAGAATCCCGCTGATTTTGCGCTGTGGAAGAAGGCCGAGCGAAACCATATTATGCAGTGGCCAAGCCCCTGGGGCATGGGTTACCCGGGCTGGCACCTGGAATGCTCGGTAATGAGCACAAAATATCTGGGCAAGACAATCGACATCCACGGCGGCGGGCTGGAAAATCAGTTCCCACATCACGACTGCGAAATTGCCCAGTCGGAAGCTGCCAATGATATACAGTTCGTTCGATACTGGCTCCATAATAATATGGTTACCGTTGACGGTCAGAAGATGGGCAAGAGCCTGAATAATTTTATCACACTGAAACAGGCCTTTTCAGGCGCCCATGAGAGATTGACAAAAAGCTATAATCCGCTGGCGGTAAGGCAGTTGATTTTGAACAGTCATTACCGAAGCCCGCTGGATTTCTCGGATGCGGCCCTTTTCGCGGCGCAGTCCGGCTTTGGGAAAATAACCGAGACGGTCAAAGCCCTGCGAAAAAGAATGGAAACAGCCAACACAGGCTCTATCGATGAGAAGATAGTGGAACAGTTGAAACAGATGAGGGAAAAATTCGAAGCGGCGATGAACGACGACTTGAATACATCTGTTGCACTTTCGGTTATGTTCGAGCTTGTCCGCCTGTCGCAGAGCCTGTTCGAGGACAGCGGTACAACAAAAGAAACCTTTAACCTGATCGATGTTCTGTTCGATCGACTCGGCGGTGATGTTCTGGGTATTGTTAAAGAGGACTATCAGGAAGACGCCGGTGTCGATGAAGGTCTGACTGACAAGCTGGTAAATATTCTGATTGAGCAGCGAAAAGAAGCCCGCACGAACAAAGACTTTGCCAAAGCCGACCAGCTTCGCAATACATTAGATGAAATGGGTATCGTTCTGGAAGATAAGCCGGATATGACCACATGGAGGATGAAATGAGGATACTCGGTATCGACCCGGGTTTGCAGGTGTGTGGATATGCCTGTTTGGAGATGGACGCCGATAACGAAAAGCTGATTGAAGCGGGTGTTATCCGAATAGAAAAAGGTCCGGCTATAGAAATAAAACTCAACAGAATCGCCGAAGATACCAGCTCACTTCTCGAAAATTTCAAGCCCGATGTGGTAGCCGTCGAAGAATTGTACTCTCATTATGCCCACCCGAGAACTGCAATATTGATGGGACACGCAAGAGGTGTTATACTGCAAAGGTGCGCACAGGCGGCAATTGAAGTACGAAGTTTCAGTGCCACGCGCATAAAAAAATCAATTACCGGTAACGGAAGGGCTTCAAAAGAACAGATTCAAAGAACTATTCAAACGATTTTGTCGCTGCCGCAGATACCGGAGCCAAACGACGTGGCTGATGCCATAGCGGCGGCGCTGTGCTGTGCGAATTCGATAAACAGTATCGTTATCTAACAATAACTAAACAAGTACTCATTTGAACAATGATAGCCAACATCGAAGGAAAACTAATCAAGCTCGACAGCGCCTGCTGCCTCGTTCAGGTCGGTGCGATAGGTTATGAAGTAATGCTCCCGAGCTATTGTGTTAGTGCGCTGTCCGGCCAGATCGGGGCGGATATTACACTGTGTACTATGGAGTACTACGAGGGCACACCCGGCGGGGGAAACCTGATACCGAGGATGGTCGGTTTCTTAAACTCTGGCGAGAGGGATTTCTTCGCCAAATATACCAGCGTCAAGGGAATGGGGATAAAAAAAGGGCTGCGGTCTCTGAGTATCCCGATAGCCACGATAGCAGCGGCAATAGAAAACGCCGACGATAAGACACTTATCTCGCTGCCTTCGATAGGGAAAAGAATGTCCCAGCAAATCATCGCCGAGTTAAAGGGCAAATTACAGAGTTTCGCGGCCGGGGCCGAAGCAGCCGGTCCATCGCAAGCTGGATTCAGGCCGTTCCAGACCGAGGCACTCGAAATTCTTATCGCCTGGGGCGAAAAAAGAAACGAAGCAATGGAGCTGGTCGAATTGGCCTGCCGCAAACACCCCGATATCAGTTCGGCCGAGGCACTTGTGCCTTTAGTTTACAGGCTGAAACAGGGTGTAGAAGTTTAAGATAGACTAAAGACTAAATATTATGACAATAGGCAGAATCATAAGCGGGCAGTCTTTGAACGAGCAGGAGGAGACCTTTAACGTCTCACTTCGGCCACAGCTCCTGGACGAGTGTATAGGCCAAAGCAGTGTAAAAGAAAAAGTTTCAATTGCGATAGAGGCCGCTAAGCAGAGGTCCGAACCGCTCGAACATATCCTGTTTTACGGCCCGCCGGGCCTCGGCAAAACTACTCTCGCCCACGTCGTTGCGAACGAGATGGGGGCAAGGATACGCTGCTCATCCGGTCCGGCTTTGGCAAAGGCCGGCGACGTTATGGGGCTTTTGAGCAATATAAACACCGGCGATGTGCTTTTCATTGATGAGGTCCACCGGCTGAGTACGCTGGTCGAAGAGTTTATTTATCCGGCGATGGAAGATTTCAAAGTCGATTTCACAGTCGATAGCGGCATGCATGCAAAGACGATTAATTTTCCGCTTAAGCGCTTTACTTTAATCGGGGCAACAACACGAGCGGGATTATTAAGCGCTCCACTGCGCAGCCGATTCGGAATGATGTATCATCTGGATTTCTACAGCACGCCGGAGTTGACGAATATTCTGGATAGGTCGGCGCAACTATTGAACCTGCACTGCGAGGAGGGAACGCTGGAGTTGATTGCGGCCCGCTCCCGCGGAACTCCGCGAGTGGCCAATCGTTTGTTAAAACGAGTCCGCGATTACGCCCAGGTAAAAGGTTCCGGAATCCTGAGCACCGGGATTGTCGAAAACGCTCTGAAGATGGAACAGATTGACACGTTAGGTCTCGACGAATTGGACAGGGCGTTTTTACGTGCACTGGTTAATGTCTATGACGGCGGGCCGGCAGGCATTGAGGCAATAGCTGCCACGCTCGGTGAAGAAAGAGATACACTGGAGGATGTGGTTGAGCCTTACTTGCTGCAAATCGGCTTTCTGCGCAGAACCAAACGCGGTAGAGAAGTAACAAATCAGGCCTGCGAACATCTCAGCCTAAAACCACACAACAAGAAAAAGACCTCTGGTCAGCCAGAACTCTTTGAACCAACTGAAAAATAGTTCAACATAGCAACCCAAAATGAGTGGGCTAAAAGAAAAAAGAAATTTCGTACAAGATTTGAATAGGGTGAAGGATGCTATAGTCGCAACGAGTGAGCATTATAATATTTACTATATATACACAAATGACCGTGATAGGCCAAAATATGTGAAGGTTATGAATAGCTATTTGGGTTTTTTTCGTGCTTCAATTAGTGCTCAATTCACAACTACGCTTCTAACATTGTCAAAGGTCTTAGATAAAAATACAAAGAATAATAGAATAAGTATGTACTCATTGCTCGAATATGTCGAAAGGCACAAACTTATTGAATCAGCGAAATTGCAAAAAATTAAGAATGATTTAAATGGGACAGATGAAATGTTCCAGAAACTACAAGTCCTACGAAATAATCAATTCGCACATATAGGCAATTTAGACTCGAAAAAAGCCTTTAAGACTGCAGGAATATCGCCAAATGATCTCAAAAAATTGATTAATTTATCAATAGACACCTTACAAAGCATTTATCATGCTTATGATCGAAGTGATTTCCCATTTGACTATCATTCAAAAGAAGACACGTATTCATTGTTAAACGATTTACTGAAAAACAAATAGCTGACTTTTCTCACCAGCCGTCATTGTTCAGTATTTGATTTACCGTTTTGGGCGTCTTTTAATTGACAATTGTCGATACCACCTTTGTAAATATACATCTGCTAAAACACTGTAGTTGTCGATATCCGGCTCTCGCATTTGATCGGGGATTCTCTATAGTGGATGATTGACAGCCGGGGTAAGGACTCTATAATACGAAATAATCGGTATTTTACACAAGTATAGAGGTATCGAATTATTGTGATAACAAAAGAAGAAATCCTCAAATCGCTCGCTAAAGACAAACCAGAACTGCAAAGACAGTTTAAGGTCAGCAAGCTGGCGTTATTCGGCTCTTATGCCAGAGGGGAACAGAGGCCCGACAGTGATGTGGATATCCTTGTCGAGGTTGATCCTTCTATAGGCCTGGAGTTTGTAACTCTGGCGGAAAGATTTGAGAAACTGCTTGGGACATCTGTTGACTTAGTGTCGATACGAGCTGTTACTGCTAAAGCGATGAAATTCATCGAGCCGGAGCTGATTTATGTCTAAAAGATCCGTTGAACTATTGCTGGACGATGTTTGTGAAGCAATCGACAAAATCGAGCAATATATCAGTGGTATGTCGTTTGATGTTTTTTCTAAGGATAACAAGACCATAGATGCAGTAGTCAGGAACCTTGAGATTATAGGAGAAGCTTCGAATCGACTGCCGGCTGACTTCAAAGATAGCCACCCCCAAATAGAGTGGTATAAAGTTGTAGGGCTTCGGCACCGGATAGTCCATGAATATTTCGGTATAGACCTCCAGATTGTCTGGCAAATCCTGCAAAAAGATTTACCTGCTTTACAAGATGATTTATCACAAATACGCGGATAGAAATTCGGTATGGTTAGTTAAAAAGCAGCAAGGGTGAACGCTATTCCCATTCGATTGTTGCAGGGGGTTTGCTGGATATGTCGTACACTACGCGATTGACTCCCCTGACCTCATTTATAATCCTGTTGGAAATTATGCCAAGCACTTCGTAAGGGATTTGCGAAAAATCGGCGGTCATAAAATCAACTGTCTCGACGGCACGGACGGCGATAATGTTTTCATAGCTTCGCTCATCGCCCATTACACCGACCGTCTGGACAGGCACGAGGACCGTCAGGGCCTGTGAAATCTTTCTGTAGAGCCTTGCGGATTTTATCTCGTCTATAAGGATTTCATCGGCTGAGCGGAGAATTTCCAGTCTTTCTTTTGTTATCTCTCCGATTATTCTGACGGCAAGGCCCGGCCCGGGGAAAGGATGACGCCAGACAAGGTCCTCCGGCAGTCCCAGATATTCACCGACAACCCTCACCTCATCCTTAAACAAATCCCGCAGGGGCTCAATCAGCTCGAAATCCATCTCATCCGGCAGCCCGCCTACGTTGTGATGCAGTTTTATATTCGCAGCCGGATTACCGTCCTTCGAGCCTGACTCGATAACATCGGGATAAAGAGTTCCCTGGGCGAGGAATTTTGCATCCTTAATTTTCTTAGCCCCTGAGTCAAAGGCCTTGATAAATTCCGCCCCGATAATTTTTCGCTTCTTCTGTGGGTCTGTCACACCGGCCAGAGCGGCTAAAAACTGCTGTGACCAGTCAACAACCCGCAAATCCATATGAAAATGGTTTCGGAACATTGACACGACATCTTCGCGCTCGTTCTTTCGAAGCAGGCCGTTATCAACGAAAATACAAACAAGCTGATCTCCTATGGCCTTATGAACCAGCGAAGCCACAACAGAAGAATCTACTCCTCCGCTCAGCCCGCATATCACTTTTTTGTCACCTGCCTGTGAGCGAACCGCCTCTAAGGTATCACTGACGAAATCGCTCATTTTCCAGTCGCCGCTGCATTGGCAGATATCGTACAGGAAGTTCTTGAGAATCGTCGTGCCGCAGGGCGTGTGAGTGACTTCCGGGTGGAACTGAACGCCGTAAAATTTCGATTTCGTATGCCTGACCGCTGCGTAAGGGCATGTGCCTGTCGCGGCAAGCGGCTCAAAGTCTACGCCCAACTCATTAACCTGATCGCCGTGGCTCATCCATACGGTGTTGGTTTCGGGAATTCTTTTAAGCAGTTCGGATGAAG
>JAVVFI010000193.1:0-9839 GCA_032250555.1 Sedimentisphaerales bacterium | reverse complement strand
GCATTTTTTAAAAGACTGCTCATTAGCCCTCGAAAAGTTGGCAGCCAATTGCCCGGATAAAACAATAATAGTTGGTTTTGCCGAAAACCACCAGGGGAACAACTACAATTCCGCTGCGGTTTTACAGGGCGGACGGATAAGCAAAATTTATCGAAAGGCCCAGTTGCCGAATTATGGTGTGTTCGATGAACGAAGATATTTTCTGCCCGGCGCAAAACCGTTGGTAATCAATGTGGGCGGCCTTAAAGTAGCTGTTACTATCTGTGCCGATATCTGGGAAAGCGAGTGGCTTGTTAATTTCCTTAAGGGTAAAAGGCAAATACAGATTATTCTTAATATCTCAGCTTCCCCGTTTCATATCGGTAAGATTAAGAAAAGACAGGAGGTTGTAAGTCAATGCGCGAAACAGTTCAATAGCTCTGTTGCCTATTGTAATCTTGTGGGCGGTCAGGATGAATTGATTTTCGATGGGCGAAGTATGTTCGCCGATTCGACGGGCAAAATAAGAGCCAAAGCAAAGGCATTTGAAGAGGATTTGCTGATTGCTGATATTATCCCTGCCGCCGATGGGGCTATACAGGTTAAGCCGTTACAGGGCGCGGCTGAACAGCCGGCTAACCTTGTTGATGAAATCTATCAGGCACTTGTGCTTGGCACGAAAGATTATACCGGCAAAAATGGCTTTCAAAGGGTATTGCTTGGTCTCAGCGGAGGTATAGATTCTTCAATTGTGGCAGCTATTGCTGTCGCGGCTTTAGGTGCTGAAAATGTCATCGGTCTGACAATGCCATCGAAATTCAACAGTCCCGAAACGATTGGTGATGCCGGAAAACTGGCGGAAAATATGGGCATCGAATTTTTAACCATACCGATTGAGCCGATACTTAAGCAGTTCGATAAGGCGTTAAAGGCTGTCCGAGGCTGGAAGGGCGAGGGGGTAGCTTACGAGAATTTGCAGGCCAGAATTCGCGGCAGCATTCTTATGTCGCTGAGTAATCAGTTTGGGTCTCTGGTGCTGACGACTGGCAATAAAAGTGAAACTGCTGTCGGTTATGCGACTCTTTATGGTGATACGGCGGGGGGATTTGCCGTGATAAAAGACGTTCCCAAGACAATGGTCTATAAATTGGCTCAGCACATTAACGAAATATCCGAACGAGAAATTATACCTGATGATGTAATAACCCGCCCGCCCAGTGCCGAGCTAAAGCCCGACCAGAAAGACAGCGATTCACTGCCGGATTATGATTTACTTGATAAAATCCTCAAGGGCTATGTCGAAGAAGACAAGTCCCCACAGCAGCTTATTAAATCGGGTCTGTCCCGGAATGATGTCATGCGTGTGATTCGTATGGTTGACTGCAATGAATACAAGAGAAGACAGTCTCCGCCAGGGGTGAAAATCACACCGAAAGCTTTCGGAAAAGACAGAAGACTGCCGATTACCAACCGTTACGGCTCCCGCAAACAATAGAGGTATTTCGTTTGCGAATTAGTATTTGCAATCAATTACCAACGAGGGCGTCTGCGATTTTTCTGCCGAATTGCATTGCAGCTCCCATGTCCCTTCCGGTTATTATCAATCTGTCTTCCTCGACAGGGAGACCGGTATATAAAGCGCCGGCTAATACGAGTATGTTACGTTCGGTAAGCTGGCTTGTGATTCTAACGCCCGAGAGTACACCCGCATTGGCCAGGATAGTAGGTGCTGTGCCAATTGCTGCGAGGATTTTTCTGGTGCGTATGGCCTCCCGAGCAAGATTCAATGCAAAAGGATTAGCGACATACTCAACGGCTCCAGGGCCTCCTATGAAAATTATTGCGTCGTAATCATTAACATTTAATTGGCCCACGAGAATGTTTGCTTCGGTAATTCTTCCAAGCATACCTCTTAGAGTTCCTATTCTTGTGCTTGCTATAACCGTTTGAACGCCCGCTGCATCTAGCGCCCTTTTTGTCTCGAAAAACTCTTCCTCGCGAAAATTTTGGCTGGCGACGATTAAGGCCGCTCTTTTTGCTCCCGTACCCTCCTGGTTATTTGATGCCTCTGCTGCGGCTTGTTCTATTGTATGCCCGACACATATTATATATAGCGGCTCAAGACCTGCCGGTAATCTGCATGCTCTGCTGACTTCCTTTGTGGTAAAGCCCCCGATCGGTATTGAGCCCAGACCCAGACAAGTAGCCTGCAGTAGGATATTTTGAGCGACGTGCCCGGCTTCAAGCAGCATATATGTTTTAGCTTTATTGCGGTACTGTGTTGAAAGCTTTCTGACAGCGCCTGCAACAATAATATCGCAGCCGGCTGTAGCCACCGATTCCTGCATTAAGGCGGCAGTAGCTAAGCTGTTGCGGATGTCCGTGTCTGAGGTTTGCTCCAAACTGTGTTCAGTCGGGCGATACACGAATATGCCCTCCTCGGTGGCAAAATACAGCTCTATGGGGTAACTTTCTCCGGCCGAAGGTGCCGTCCGCAGACCTCTTTGTTTTTCTGTTATACCCTGGCCGGCCCAGGCCAATTGGCTAATTTGCTCGGATTCGAGTGGTGTGTTAGCGAATAAACGAATACTTCGCCGTTTGGTTAGGGCTTCTTCGAAACTGACTGTTCCCGTTAGTTTAGGCTTTGTAAGTTGAACTATCTTTTTGGGTGCCCGGCTTCTGCGTTGACCCAGGCTAAGGCTTGCAAAACAAATCAAAACTATTCCAAGGATTGCAAAACGTTTCATTTTTTTGTCCTCCAAATTATTTTTTGAAGTGGGGCTTATAATATACTTGCATTATACATATTCAATACGGCATTTCACACATTAAACTTTATTTTTTGGTAATGTTGCATCCATTTCCTGCAAGCTATCTATTACATCATCAACAAATCTCTGGTAAAATCAAATAAATACCGTTGGGCAATCTCTTCGGTTGTGTGTAATTATGAACCCTTATAGGATGTTTCAATGGCTTTATCGCGAATACGAAAGGTGACCATAATCTTGTTGGTTTTATATTGGCCGGCATTCTTTATTCTGGCCCATATACCGGTCCCGGGATTGGTTCGTAAGGCCGGCGTTTCCGACAAAAGCCTTCACTTCCTTGCCTATCTGATTTTGGTTTTTCTGCTCTGGTTTGCAGTCAGCGGTGATAAAAAAGTGAACTGGCGTAGAGCTGGCGTATGGTGGGTTTTTCTCGTCGTACTCGGATATGGGATTGTTGATGAACTGCTTCAGGGCGTTGTAGGGCGCAATTGTGATGTTAAGGATATGGTCGCAGATTTAGCAGGCACGCTGGCAGGCTTGATTCTGTTTTCGATTTTCAGCTTTTGGCCTGCGGCTCTGTTAGTTGCCGCTGCTGTAATCTTCGGCATAACTAATATCGCACGTGCCAATTTAGCCGAGCTGGTTCCGGTTGCATACGCAATATTTCATTTATTTGCATACGCAATATTTACTATGCTGTGGATTCAGTATATGCATCTTTCTCTTTCGCTGAAGCCGCCTAAACTTAAATGGTTGTTATCGGCATTGGCCGGGCCGATGGGCTTATTATTGACGGTAAAACTGTTCTCTATAGCTCTTGGCAAAGTTCTCGAATTGCAGGAAATAATCATTTCTGTTGTTGCACTTTTGGCCGTTGTAGTCACAACCTTTCTGATGACGTTGTCTCACAAGGCTAAAGATGCAAAAGACATGGTTCAATCTTAAGTTTCATTCTATAGTTTTTTTAAAAGGTCGATATAGCGGGTCACCTATCAGAACCAATTGCCATGAATTAAATGGTTTTGTGTGATAATATGCCTCAACGAGACACGTGCCTCTGAACAGCTCTGCGAAGAATTCTTTCGGTTGAGGGAATGAGTGAAGGTATGGTTCATCCACAGCACCCAGCGTTGCGGTGATACCGTCTCGCAGCATTGCAGCACACCATGTACTGCTGTTTGGGTCTCTTAGTTTTCGGGCCTCGTAACTGGCGATATGAAATCCGACGGCACCGTCAACAAAATCGAAGGCATCCACGTATTTTCTCACACTGTACCAGCCGCAATAAACTGCCGTTTGTGGGCAGGTCCCGGGCTGAAAGAGTTTCCCCGTTTGCTCGGCTTTAATCGGCATCTTCGTATTCGAACGTATGAACGCCCCTAAATCCCGCAAGGATTGGTCAAAATAACCATACAGGTCCTTTTTTACAATGCCCCGTGAATCTATATAGGCGTTACCCTTTAATCCTGTCTTCTCCGCTGTTAGAGCTTTGTCTATAAGACCCTTTACTATTTTCTCGTCCGGGCCATCCAGCCGACTCACCATAAGCGTTTTGAAACCTAAGCCCGGAACTTGACCTCTTAGCATGTTCGGTTGCCATCGATATAAATCATAGGATTGGTACAATAACATCGATAACTCACTATCCACCGATGCATTTGTTTCATGGCCGCTTAAACGACCGATTTCATCCTTTATCTGGGATATTTTTTGATTGATTTCTTTCGTCTGAATTGATACCTGTTGAGGATTAAGTGTGGAGTTCTGTTTATGTTGTTCAAGCTTTTGCTTTTCCTCGCTTAGAAGTCTTTTTAGTTCGTTTATTTTACGCCCTTTCCCCGGCATGGGCCCTTGCGAGCCTACCTTGACAGGTATGCCATAGGTTGTCACTAAACATCTGATTTCACCGGGAAACATTCGCTGCACACGCTTTCTGATTGGTAGGGCAAGGGATTTTTCATACTCGTCCCTGCTGATTGTCTCGGTTGGATTGTGTCCCAGAGCAAGGTAGATAATATTTTTGTCAGGTATATTTCGTTTTTTGCAGTAGTACTCTGCAATCCGCTTCGATGCAGAAATTTGCCGGTTGGCTATGACAAGGATTTCTTCTGATTCTAAGGCAAATCCTGTGCTGCAGCATATTAACATCAGCAAAATAATTATCGCAGTTCTACCGGTCATTTTTCAATATGCTTTATCATCACCCCCGATTGGTGCAAGGTGGAATTAGAAAGTGCGAATTTATTCCGGGCCGTAAGCCCTGTACGGCAGATTAATCGGATAATCGCGAACTACTTCATCGTAGTCGTCGAACCAGTAGGCGTTTGGATTACTTTTGAAAACCAAAAACCGTCCGCTGTCCTGATCGTCAGCGGCGCGATGGTATTTGAAGTACACATACTTTTTTGTTTTGCCGAGGATTTCAATCTTGCCGGTTGTGTGTGACATTGTATAGCGTGCCCGCTTTGCCAGCCCTGATACCAGGGATTTGGCCTGCTCCACAATCTCATAACCTTTTTCAATTGGAACCGTGTAATCTTTATTCCCGACCGCCGGACGACACTGGAAAATATAATAAGGAACCGCACCGATAAAAGACAGTTTTCCGAGCAGTTCAGCCATAACCTCCGGTTTGGAATTGACACCTTTAATCAGGGGCGTTTGATTTGCCAGCAATGCCCCAGCCTTTTGCAGAAGATTGACACCCTTTACCGCCGCATCGGTCAATTCACGGGGATGATCAAAGTGGGTCATTATATATATCTTTTTTTGCTCAGTAGAGTACTTGCTTATCATCTCAAACAAGGCCGGGTCTTCGATGATACGAAACGGATTGAATGCCGGCATTTTTGTGCCTATGCGAATTATTTGTACATGCTCAATCTCTCTGAGCTGCCGGATAATATTCTCAAGTTTTGATGTTTCCAGTGCAAACGGGTCTCCACCGGACAATAGAACATTTGTTATCTCTTCGTGCTCTTTTATGTATTGCATGGCCGCGACTGTGTCACGAAGATATGTGCTTTGTGTGTCAATGAAAACTCGCTTACGGAAGCAGTACCGGCAGATGCCTTCACATACGTTACTGATTAAAAGCAGAGCTGTGGAATGATATTTATGCTCGAGACCTGGTATGATCGTATAGTTTTCTTCGCCTGAGGGATCGAGCCTGCCCCATTTTTCAAGTTCGTGCGAGTTGGGGATAATAATTTTGCGGATAGGGTCGTCGGGATCATCCCAGTTAATGAGCGATAAGTAATAGTCGTTGCTGCGAAAAGGAAATATTTCAGTAACTTCCTTCAGTTTGACTTTTTCCTGCTTATTTAATTTTACATACTTTTCTATTTTTTTAAGGTGTTTTATCTGTATATTGTTTATTGAACTTAACATATTTATTTCAGCTTTCTTATTTGCCCTGGCCTCTGGTGTATTCGGTATGTGAGTAGTTTTTTTCGTAGATGTTCTTCCGCTTGAATACATAGGCAATAGTACCTAATATTATCATAATATCGCTGAATAAGGAAGTAGTTTCTACATATTTAACGTCTAATTCAAGTTTTTTTTCGCGTGTAAGCTCCCCCCTGCCCTCGATTTGCGCCAAACCCGTCAGGCCGGGCTTTACAAGCAGCCGCTTTTTTTGCCTTTCATTCCATTCTGATATCTGGGAAATATACAGAGGCCGAGGTCCGACAACGCTCATATCCCCCTTTAATATGTTAAATAACTGGGGCAGTTCGTCGAGTGAGTATTCTCGGAGAAACTTCCCGACTTTCGTCAAGCGGGGGTCCTGGCCGGATTTCGGGCTTGACCCAAAAGGCTCAACATCCGGTTTCATCGTCCTGAATTTGTAAAAGACAAACGGCATTCCGTTTTTTCCTGCTCTTTCTTGCATGAATATGACAGGCCCTTTACTGCTGAGCTTTATAGCTATCCATATAGCTACCAATGCCGGGAATAGAATAACCATTGCAGTTATGGCAATCAAAATATCAAGCACACGTTTATACATATTAAAAAGGTCCATTCGACTTCACTGTGATAATTAAGACAGCTGGTTTATCGACAAGCTTAACAGTAGTAATTTCGCAGAGTAACCGATAGTTTATCTGAATATAACACCTATGTCAAGGCAACAGTGATTCGTCTGGACAGATTTGCATTTGTTCTGTAAACTGCGTTAAGCATGCAAAAAGCCCACTGTCCGGGAATTATTCAGATAGAGGATTGTAAAATGTTAGACAATCTCATAGGTCCAGAAAGACCCCTTAGCTGGGTATTGCAATTCTGGCCCGTGTTCGTGTTTTCATTTATTTCAGCCTTAGTTGCCACCTTGCTGTGCAAAAATATCGCACTAAAGCTCGGAATTGTTGATAAACCGGATAAACTGGTAAAAACTCACAAAGGCAGCGTTGCTTATCTTGGTGGTGTAGGCATTTTAGCAGGACTGGCCATTGGCATACTTACAGGTATTTATTGCATTAGCGACCGGACTTCGGCGAGTTCATTTAAGCCGGAGCATTTTCGCCTTTCATTCACATGGCTGGTGGCGGTTTTGGCCGGTGGTTCGATAGCATGCCTTATAGGGCTCATCGATGACATATTTGATATAAAACCCCTACAGAAAATATTGGGCCAGGTGTCGGCGGCAGTTGTTTTAATTTTCGTTGGCATAAGACCGGTGTTATATTCTTCATTGGCTGGTAATAGAATTCCGGAAAATTTTGAAGTTATTTTGGGAATTCCGATTGTAATTATCTTTGTATTGGGTGCAAGCAATTCGCTTAATCTTCTGGACGGTCTGGACGGCCTTTGTGCAGGTGTTACGGTGATAATCACAGGTGCCATGCTATTATTAGCGATTCATTTAGGGACCTGGGGTTTCAGCGAAGTCGGCGGTGATGCAGTACGAGTAGTTATATGTTTGGGACTGCTCGGCGCGGTATGTGGCTTTTTACCGTTTAATCGCCATCCTGCTAAAATATTTATGGGAGATGCCGGAAGTATGCTGCTCGGTTTTGTACTGGCGGCCCTTATGATTTTGTTTGCAGAGAAAATTCCAAGATGGTGGATGGCCTCAGTCGTCGTCTTCGGACTGCCGATTCTCGATACTGCTGTTGCACTTGTAAGACGGTTCATAAATAAGCGTCCGTTGTTTGTTTCCGACCGCGGACATATATACGACCAGATGATTGACAGGGGCATAACCCTGAAAAGAACCGTTACTATTTGCTACGCCTTAGCTGCACTGTATGCTCTGATTGGTCTTGCTATGAGCCAGATAAAAACCAGATATGCCCTGATTGTCTATATTATGGTGTTTGTTGTTTCAGGGATTGTCGTTTGGAAAAAAGGTTATTTGAAGATGGAAGGCCTTCGGGGTGCAATCCGAAAAGAGCAATGATTTTCAGCTCAAACATGATTGATTTGAGCTACATAAATATTACTGGGCAGGCCGTGATTGATAATCTGTTCAGCGAACTCAAATCCGCACTTGAGATACAATTCATTTCCCGCCTTGTTATCTGCTCCAATTAGAACCTTGACTTTATCTGCACCAGTTTCTCGGTAATGTCGGAATCCCATTTCAATTAGCTGACCGGCCAGCCCCTTTCGCTGTTCTTCAGGAGCAACAGCGATAGAAAGCAGCTCGGCTGAAGGAAAGTCCTTATTTTTTATTCTGGTTGGATAAAACAGTGTTTCGAATATCTTTTTTACCTGCTTCAGGGAACATATATGGCCTGCCAAAAGTAATGCAAATTTCAGTCCTTTTCTCCAAATGATCGCTTTATAAAGTGTATTGATATTTGTAGTAAATGTTGCGAATCCGAGTACTTTTTTATTTCTGACTGCGACAACGCCGAAACTCGAATTACTTTGAACGATAGCTTCATACAGGTTAGTCACAAAATCAATACCCATAGAGCTGATAAAGCCGGTGCTTATACATTGAATATGTAATGCAGCGACCTGTTCGGTATATTCAACCTGGAGGTCTTTAAATTCTATCTGGCCTTGAGTCTCATTCATGTCTTTTTAAGTGTAGATATTATCTCCAGAGCCTGCTTTGCCAGCCGGTCTCTGTTAAATTTTTCAACGGCGACTCTGCGGGCATTTTGTCCCATTTGTTTTATCTCCTGCCTGTGCGAATTCAAATAAAGCACTTTTTCGACAAATTGTTCAAGATTGCACAAATCACATCCGAAGCCGGCTTCGTTTTCTTCCAGAATCTTCCTTTGCCAGCCGGAATAATTTATCAGCACGGCCTTGCCCGCGCTTAACGAATCAAAAAATTTATTAGCGGAATTGTGCTCGATAATCGGGTAATTACCAATTATCACAAGGCCTGTATCAGCCGCGGCATAAAATTCAGGAAGCTCTTGTTTAGGTATGGAAGATATAATTTCCACATTTGTCAGACCGAGTTTTTTAACTTTGCTTTCCAGGGATGATTTTTGGTTCCCGTCACCTATTAAAATGAAGATGATTTCACTATGGCCTTTCAGCCTTTCGGCTGCTTCGATGACGAAATTCAGACCGTTTACCTTACCCATTGCGCCTGTGTGGAGAAGAACAAGTTTATCCCCCCAGCCTCTTGTTCGTCGAACTGCTGAGCCGTCAATATCAGGCCTGAATACATCAATATCACAACTGTTTGGTATTACTGTAATCGGTTTTTCATCAGAAAATACTTCTTTTATACCTTCCGCCTGACCCGGTGACAGGGCAACTATCCGGGAGCAGCTTTTGTAAATTGTTTTTTCGAGACATAAAAGTATTTTGATAAGAAACCTGTTTTTTATAATACCCAGCTCGATTGGTATTTCAGGCCACTGGTCGCGCACCTCGAAAACAAAGGGAACTCGCTTTGCCAACTTTATGACCATAGCGGGAATTCCTACGGTTAGTGGTGTGCTGGATGCATAAATTACATCCACACCATTGGCCCTGATGCCGGCAAAAATACTCAAAAGGCAAAAGGACATAAATGAAATGATTCTGCGCAAGTATGATTGCTTGTTACTGTATTTGCTCCCGACAACAACTACATTTATTCCTTCGATAGTCTGTTTCCGGTAAAACCCCTTGTCC
>JAVVFI010000192.1:0-9867 GCA_032250555.1 Sedimentisphaerales bacterium | reverse complement strand
TGCACCACCGGGGGCGAATCGACGGCAAGTTATATTTATAGCCGCATCCGAGGTGGGTGGAGCCGTGGTGACTGCTATTGCGACGACCGTGGTATCCTTCCTACCGGTCTTTACGATGGAAGCCGCCGAAGGAAAGCTATTCAAACCTCTGGCATATACGAAGACCTTTGCCTTGCTTGCCTCAGTAGTAATCGCCCTCACAATTATCCCGACCTTCGCCCACGTGCTCTTTGGGCGCAAGTTGAGTCTTTCATCTACCAAGAAATTTATACCTCTCGGGCTGACTCTTGCCGGAGTTGTTCTCATGTTCTGGGCTTTCTGGCTGACAAGCTTGGGTCTGGTTGTCTTTGCGGCTTTCTTACGATTTAAGGACAGGATTCCGACCAACGTTCAAACGATCTTGCCAAAGGCTTTCAACTATCTCATTGTATTGGTGGTAGCCTGGTTTTTGGCCGACCACTGGGAACCGCTCGGAGTTCAGGCAGGAGCCATTCTCAATTTCATTTTTGTCGTTCTCCTGATGGGAAGTATTCTCGCTCTCTTTCAGCTTCTCATACGTTGGTATGAACCGATTCTAAGATGGTGCCTGACCAACAAACTCAAGTTCCTAATGTTACCAGTTATTCTGATTCTGTTTGGCGGTTCGGTATGGCTCGGATTCGGTACGATGACAGGATTCATGCCCAACTGGTTGAAGTCGAATGCGTTTTACTCGAAGCTCAATCACACACTCCCGGGACTCGGTAAAGAGTTTATGCCGGATCTTGACGAAGGTTCCTTCTTGTATATGCCGACTACCATGCCTCACGGCTCGATTGGCGAGACTCTTGAAATACTTCAGTTGCAGGACAAAGCCTTTACAGCGATACCAGAAATTGAGTCGGTTGTGGGTAAACTTGGACGGGCCGAAACACCCCTTGACCCGGCGCCCATTTCTATGATCGAAACGGTCATCAATTACAAACCAGAGTATAAAGTTGATAAGGATGGTCATAGACTAGAATTCCAATTCGATGACGAATCTGACGAGTTTGTCAGAGATGAATTCGGCGCCTTGATCCCTGATAGCGATGGCAAACCCTACCGCAACTGGCGTGACGAGATCAAATCACCCAAAGATATATGGAACGAGATTGTTAAAGCCGGTAAACTGATAGGCACTACTTCAGCACCAATGTTACAACCAATCGCGGCCAGGATCGTTATGCTTCAGTCCGGAATGCGGGCACCCATGGGCGTAAAGGTTAAAGGACCGGATCTTGAGACAATAGAACGGGTTGGCTTAAACATAGAAAAGTATCTCAAAGAAATTCCCTCCGTGGAGCCAGCGGCAGTGTTTGCTGATCGTATTGTTGGGAAGCCCTATCTTGAAATAGATATAGATCGTGAAGCTATCGCTCGGTTCGGACTAACCATTCGCCAGGTTCAGGATGTTATCGAGGTTGCTATTGGTGGTAAACGAGTTACAACTACGGTCGAAGGGCGGGAAAGATACCCTGTCAGAATTCAATACCCTCGTGAGCTTCGCACGACACTTGAAGATCTTGGTCGAATTCTCATACCGACAAAGGATGGCACCCAGATTCCCATAACCGAACTTGCTGAGATTGTATTTGTACGTGGGCCGATGGTTATCAAGGCCGAGGATACGTTCCTGATCGGCTACGTTATCTTTGATAAGAAGCCGGGGTATGCAGAAGTGGACGTTGTCGAGGATGCTCAAGCGTACCTGCAAGGTAAGATTGATGCCGGTGAGTTTGATATCCCGGCGGGTGTGAGTTATACGTTCGCTGGCAGCTATGAGAACCAGATTCGCTCTGAGAAAAGGCTAATGGTCGTGTTACCTTTAGCGTTAGTCATTATTTTTATGATCTTGTACTTCCAGTTCAAGCAGGTCTCTACGACTTTGCTGGTTTTCTCCGGAATATTTGTTGCCTGGGCCGGTGGATTCTTGATGCTCTGGCTGTATGGTCAAGATTGGTTCTTGAACTTCTCACTCTTCGGCACCGATCTACGGGAATTGTTCCAGATACGGGCGTACAATCTGTCAGTTGCTGTGTGGGTCGGTTTCCTGGCCTTGTTTGGTATTGCTACAGATGACGGCGTGATTATATCTACATATCTTAAACAAGTGTTTGATCGCAAGAAACCATCTACTGTTTTTGACATTCGCGAAGCGACAGTAGAAGCGGGCAAGCGTCGAATACGCCCTGCTCTAATGACCGTAGCCACAACAATTCTGGCGCTCATTCCTGTCCTAACTTCCTCGGGACGTGGAGCGGATGTGATGATACCCATGGCCATTCCTTCGTTTGGCGGCATGACTGTGGTCCTTGTTACTGTCTTCACGGTTCCCACTTTGTACTGTGCGTTAGCTGAGATGCGCCTTAAGAAAAAGGAAATAACAGAATGAGTAATAAACGCAATACAATATGTGGACCATACTCAGTGAGGCAACGCTTGACCAATTTTATGCTGGTAGCGATACTATTGTTAGTTGTGAATGTGGTTAAAGCAGAGGAACTGTCCAACAAGTATTGTCCAGTTACAACTAGTGAGTTAGCGGAAGAACAGTTCTCGGTGGATTATCAAGGGCAGACAATCTACTTCTGCTGCAACAAGTGCAAGAAAGATTTCTTAAACAACCCTGAAACGTATACTGCTAACCTTGAGTCGGGTGTAGCGGATTCGGACCAGGAGGTTTCTTCTATCGATCATGAAGATGGGGCTCATGATCATGAAGAGAATGGAAAAGAGACAGATTTGGCTAGTTCGAATCATGAAAACGACGTCTCGCACGACCACGAAACCGATCACGGTGAGTCTTCATCATTGATCGGTTTTGCCGGCAAGTTTCATCCGATGATGACTCATTTTCCTATTGCTCTGGTATTATCAGCACTGCTATTCATGATTCTTGCTGCTATCCTTAGAAATCAGACAATGAACTATGTGTCAGTGTATAGCATTTATTTGGCAGCCCTTACAGGCATTGGAACAGTCCTGCTTGGGCTTGCCGCTGGCTCTGCGGCGAATTACCCATCTTTTCTAACTGGATATCTTGACTGGCACCGATTGCTGGGTATTTCTACCGGAATTGTCACTATACTGACAGCATATGCGGGCAGACGATTCTTACAGCAATCATCGAAGGGAACTGTCTGGTCTTACAGGATTGCAATTATTGTTAACGCCATTCTTGTAAGTGTGACCGGGCATTTGGGTGCATCACTGGTCTTTGGACCAGACTATTTTAACTTCTAAACTCAAATGTGAGGACCTCTATAATGCCTAAAAATACCGTAGTAATTGTAATATTCATCCTGATATTGGTCGCAATTGGTGCCGGCTGTGGCGATGATCACGATAAAATGATGTCAACGAATAACACAACTGAGGCAACTATTCTTAGTGTACATCCTGTAGATGGCACATCTGGCGTGCTTACGTCAACATCGGTTGCCGTGAAATTCAGTAGAACAATGGAGACAATGTCGGTAATGAGCAATTTTCATCTATCTGGTGGGACAGAAATGCATGAGTGGCGCGATTCTTTGGCACATTCCGGGGGATGGGGTATGATGAACATGAATCAGCAAAATCACATGATGAACTGGATGGACTCGATCCACACAGCGGGAGTATTCCACTGGAACAGCAATCGTGACAGCTGTAGATTCGTGCCCAACACTCCTTTGGATTCCAATACCGATTATCTATGTGTGCTGGATGGTTCCGGTATGCGGGATCATCAGGGAGGAATGATGGGTGGAATGAGCCAGAATGATGACGGTCATCACATGTTTGGATTTTCAACCGGCAACGGTCCGAGTGGGGCTCCGAAACTTGTTTCGGCGATACCGAGTGATGGCAGCACAGGAGTGCCACCCAATTCGGCAATTATGTTCGCTTTTGATATGCCTATGGATACGCCGACTGTAATGACTAATCTCCATGTGATCGGCGGTGACGATATGCACATGTGGATGGATTCACTTGATCATCATTTGGGCATGGGGGGAATGGGGATGATGGGGATGGGCGAGATGATGAACTGGATGGATAGTATTCAATATGACGGATTATTTGAATGGAGCGGCGGAATGGACACCTGTATCTTCACACTTGATTCTACAATGATGCCAAATTCCGACTATATGATGTTCCTATACGGCGATGTTCATGCGAATAACGGAGAGATGATGAACATGAGTCAACAGCAATACGACGGTCACATGATTCACTTCACAACCGGTCCATAGCAGAAAAAACAGTATTAATAAGTTTGGAGAATGCAGACGAAAAATGTCGCATGTGTCATTTAGTGACATAACAGCAAAACCTACCCACCTTTTCACTAATTGGGCCGATACCTAGATCAGTACAAATCGTACGTCTAAGTGTCGGCCTCCCTCCTCTCATGTGCGGGCACATGAATTTGAATTGAACTCCTTCTCGAACCGCGACCTGCGATACGAACTATGTTGTGAAAGGTAGTCCTAATTCTCTGGACTGCCACACAGTGAACCCACATAAGAATATTGTCCACTCTTGGTTAATATTATTCTCCACTCGTTGGACATTCGCATTATTGACGTGAGCAGCTTAAACCAGAAGCTGCTATAACATTATGTAGATAAGTGCCTTAGCGGTGCGAATCGACGTACAAATGTCCTTTGGCACGATTGTTGCTTTCTAATGTGACAGAAGTATAGAGGAAGACGAGGTAGAAGATGTGGAAGACCATAGTATATTCAGTGCTCATGGGCGTATTTGTAACCCTCGGGGCACAAGCCCAATTCGAGACGAGTCAAGGAACTCGCGGCATCATAGCTAACGCCAAGGAAGTGTCCAGCTTATCGCCTGTATTCGATGCGAATCTGGATAGAATCCCGGATAGTTTTGAAGCGCGTCAGAACTTTCCGAATCCATTCAATCATGTGACTACAATTGAATACGATCTGCCTAAAGAGGCCAGAGTTCATGCTGTCATCTTTGACTCTTTCGGACGTCACATCAAGACTCTTCAAGATGAATTGCGGGGAGCTGGAAGACATCAGTTGGAGTGGGACGGAACTGAGGATAGCGATCAGGAGGTTGCAAGTGGCGTATATATCTATGTTATATCAACCGACGACAGTTACTACATGGGGAAGATGTTATTCTCGAAAGAAGGCAAACAATTCTAGTGAAGGAGATTTCTTTGAAATCAGGCTTTGAGTTACAGATATATCCGCACCTACCCAATTTGCGAAGGGCTGCTCTGGGGCTTACACGAAATCAAATGGATGCGAATGACCTGGTCCAGGAGACACTTCTACGTGCATTTCGATTTTGGCATCGATTCACTCCGGGAACAAACTGTCGGGCGTGGCTCCTCCGAATTCTTAACAACCATCACATAAACGAATGGAGGGTTTATTCAAAGAGAGTCATCTCTGTAGACATTGACTGTCTCCCTGAAGCAAGCCTCAACAGGCTCTCGCAGTTTCCGTTAAGGGGCTCCTCTCCAGAACAGGATATGATTTCTGAATCCCTTGATGACTCTTTGCAGTCGGCGCTATACCAATTAAAGGACGAATATCGAAAACCATTGGTCTTGTACTTCTTTAAGGATCTGCCGTATAGCCAGATTGCCCTTGAATCCGACCTTAGTCTTGGGACGGTGAAATCAAGATTGTATCGGGGCAAACAATTACTGAGGAAAAACCTAAATGAAAATGCCATCAACAATCGATATGCCTAACGGAACAAAACCTGGTACCACAGCGCAGAGAGATTCTGTCCAACAAAAGTTCGACTCTACTTGGCCCGGCTCATCCTTCTTATCGACAGTCGGGATAAAGCTCACCTGGATTCTGGGGATTATCCTCACCAGCATTTCAATTGGGCATTACCTCACTCCAGAAGATAACATTATTATCCATAACATCCTGCAGCGTTTGTACTATATTCCCATAGTCTGGGCTGCATACCGTTACGGCGTCAAGGGAGGGCTTATAGTCTCTGTCGTCAGTGGTGCGGTGTACCTTCCCCATGTTTTATTCGGATGGCAGTCACATCCGGAATATCAGTTGAATCAGATTATCGAGATTTCACTTTTCCAGGTTGTCGGATTGAGCGCAGGATACATTTTTGAACAAGAGGCGCACAATCAACGCACGCTGCAATCTTATGAAAAAATGGCTCTCTTTGGAAACCTCTCTCGTACCATAATTCGATCCCTCAAAGGTCCTCTTCGGGCTATTAATGGCATGCTAGTGGCTCTGGAGCCGATGGAGAGAAATGACACAGCACTCCAATCATGTACTCAGATTATTCGAGATGAAGTTACAAGAATCGAAAGAGTTCGGAGTGATCTAATTTCACTGGTGGAGCGTAAACGCTTACGTTTGAAAAAGCAAAACCTCAATGAAATCTTGTTTTGGTTTTCATCTCAAGTAGACACAGGCTTGAGACTGAAGGGTATCAAGCTAAAAAAACAGGTTCAGGAGATGAAAATCCCTGTACAGCTTAATAAGGTAGCTCTGACAGGAGTGCTTCATCAACTAGTGGCAGCATTAGTTGAAAGGAATCGGCAAGTTCGACAACTGACCTTGTTTACAGGCCAATCTTCAGCATATTCCTGGATCGGTGCATCCGCTGGTACGATAACTCTTGATTCTAAATATCTCAGCGAACTGGTGGAGTTGAGTAGTGAGTTTCATCATGAATATGCTCTGGTACCTGTCTTGAACGTCATGAACAATCACTTTGGAGATGCGAGATTTCGATTTGAGAGTGATTGTCTGGTTGAATTCATTCTTGTCTTTCCCAAACGACTTAAATTGCCATGGTATCTACGCGACGAAACAATGAAAAGGAATAGTGATGCCAAAGGAGGCCACAGTGAATCTCAATGACCCCGTATGCGGGATGAGTGTTAAAAGTGATAGCAAGTTTCGTTCAGAGTTTGCAGGCCAAGACTATTACTTCTGCTCAGCAGGATGTAAATCCAAATTCAATGCGGCACCAGAGCAGTATCTGGGTAAAAGCGATGCCCATAAGTGCGGTCATTGTCACGACAGTAAGGACGACCACGAAGTCATGAATTCTGTGGCGAACGCTATCGGTATTGAGTATACCTGCCCTATGCATCCGGAAGTGCTTCAGGATGGACCGGGAGATTGTCCTAAATGTGGCATGGCACTCGAGCCGAAATCTCCTTCGGTTGCCAGTCAGAGGACTGAATATACTTGTCCCATGCACCCGGAGATTGTACAGGATACACCCGGTGACTGTCCTATCTGTGGCATGGCATTGGAATCAAAAACGATTACAGTGGACGAGGAAGGTAATCCTGAATTGGCGAGTATGAGCAGGCGTCTGTGGATTTGCACGGGGCTTTCCATTCCACTTCTTATCATCGCTATGGGCGGTATAATCCCCGTAGTTCATAGTTGGCTACTAATGCTCGGCTCACCAAAGACCCTAACACTGCTCGAATTAGCTTTAGCCACCCCAGTAGTACTGTGGGGCGCTTGGCCGTTTTTTGTTCGGGGGTTGCAGTCAGTAGTTAATCGAAGTCCAAATATGTTTACACTCATTGGACTTGGGGTAGGAGTCGCTTATATTCATAGTCTTATTGCGGCATTATTGCCGGATATATTCCCCGATGCCTTTCGTGAAACAACTGGAACGGTAGCTGTCTACTTTGAGGCTGCGGCTGTGATCGTTACCTTAGTTCTCCTTGGACAAGTCCTTGAGCTAAAAGCTCGTAGTCAAACCGGCGCTGCAATCAAATCTCTACTCGGACTGGCTCCAAAAACAGCTCGTCGATTCAATCCTGATGGTAGTGAAGAGGATGTTGCGCTTGAGGAAGTTATGATTGGGGATAAGTTGAGAGTGCGACCTGGGGAGAAAATACCGGTCGACGGTACCGTTGTTGATGGCAGTAGCTCAGTAGATGAATCGATGATTACCGGCGAACCTATCCCAATTGAGAAAAGAGATGGAGACAATGTGATTGGTGCAACCATAAACGGCACCGGATCGATAGTAATCAGAGCAGACAAGGTAGGTTCTGACACACTACTATCGCAGATCGTTCAAATGGTAGCAGATGCGCAACGAAGCAGAGCTCCGATTCAAAAGATGACTGATAAAGTTGCATCCTATTTTGTTCCAGCTGTAATTGGAATAGCTGTTATTACATTCTTCTTGTGGGCAATCCTTGGACCTGATCCAGCATTTACATACGCACTTATTAATTCCGTCGCCGTACTGATTATTGCTTGTCCCTGTGCTCTGGGGCTGGCTACGCCAATGTCGATCATGGTTGCAACCGGCAAAGGTGCAACTGTCGGTGTCTTGTTCAAGAACGCAGAGGCTATAGAAGTATTAAGGAAAGTGGATACGCTGGTAGTTGACAAGACCGGTACTCTTACTTTGGGCAAGCCTAAATTGGTGTCTATCCATCCAGAACATCCTTGGGACGAGAGCAGCTTATTGGCGATAGCAGCTGGTCTCGAACGCAGCAGTGAGCATCCACTGGCTGCGGCAATAGTCGAAGGATCCCTTACCCGCAATCTGACGCCCGCTACAGTCGACAACTTTGAATCAATAACCGGAAAAGGCGTTGTTGGAATCTCAAATGATCGTCAGGTTGCGTTGGGAAATCGTGCTTTAATGGACCAGTTAGGCATCGGTGTTGAATCCTTGGCTGGCAAAGCTGAGGAGATGCGTCGAGAGGGACAAACAGCAATGTTTGTTTCAGTAGCAGGAGAATCTGCTGGGATATTGGGAGTCGCAGATCCAATCAAGGAAACTACGCCTGAGGCAATTAGTCAGCTTCACGAAGAGGGAATCTCGATCGTTATGCTTACTGGCGATAGTGAGACAACTGCAAAAGCTGTGGCTGAAAGACTTGGGATTGATGAAGTGATAGCTGAAGTGCTTCCGCATCAGAAAGCCGAAGCCATTAAACATCTTCAGGAACGTGGCAAATTCGTCGCAATGGCTGGGGACGGCATCAATGACGCTCCGGCTCTGGCCCAAGCTCAAGTAGGCATAGCTATGGGTACAGGCACCGATGTAGCCATGGAGAGCGCCGGAGTTACTCTTGTAAAAGGGGACTTACGCGGAATCGTACGTGCCCGTAGGCTAAGTCGTGCGACGATTCTAAACATAAAGCAGAATCTATTCCTGGCTTTTGCATACAATTCGGCCGGAGTGCCAATCGCAGCGGGTCTTCTGTATCCGTTTTTCGGAATTCTGCTTAGTCCTATGGTTGCTGCAGCCGCCATGAGTTTTAGTTCCGTGTCGGTAATAGCCAATGCCCTGAGATTAAAAAGAACAGATGTGTGAGAGAACACACAAAGGTCACCTCACAATTCAATATTCGGCTGGGTGGCCCACCTTTCAGGTGGGTCTCTCTGCTCTCGATTCCATTCTTCACCACTCGACAGTTGCTCGGAAGGGAAACCAGCCTCTCCTTAATGATCTTACTCGCCGACTTTGACTTTAATTCACCGATTACTTTGCCAAGTGTGGTGCCATCCTGAGGTTGGAGCGCCAGATGCACATGCTCCGGTATAACAACATAGCCAAGGAGTTACATCCCATATTCTTCCTTGATTTCAGACAGGGAGTCAAGAAAAGCATGATTGACTTTGTCATTGGTCAAGAGCTTATGTCGACGATAACAGCAGAAAGTAAGGAATCTAGCTGTATTCAGGTGATCGAAATGTCTCAGTTTGGGCACGATTAAAGCATACTATACTGTCAATTACAGTTCAAGATGGAAACCTAAAACTTTCTTTAATGCTGACTGGGAAAGACGGGAACCCACCTGGAAGGCCTGTCGATAAACCCTGATTTGTGTTATGG
>JAVVFI010000191.1:0-9977 GCA_032250555.1 Sedimentisphaerales bacterium | reverse complement strand
TTCAGTGACAAGCTCGGGGACGCTGTATGTCCAAAGGCATGATTCATAATACGCGGGATCTTTCTGAGGCAGCCGTATAGGTTTGTGTACCTTGCCGCTTTTATCTACGTATGCGATATATGTTCTTGTGAATACGCCGCTATCTCTTTTGCTGCTGAATACTATCCATCGGCTGTTGCTCGAAAAGCTATGCCAGCTTTCGCTATCGTTGCTGTTGATATCGAGCCGTTCATAGGCAAAGTCGCCTGTTTGTTCTGCTGCTTCGAGGTCCATCATATACAGATCGCTGCTGTGCTGAAAAACCGGGAAGCAGCCGTAATTGCACATGCAGAACAGCAGCCAGCGACCGTCCGGACTGATTCGCGGTAAAAGGATACTTAGGTTCGTATTATCGGCCGAAAGCACAGATTCCAAGGGCCCCCACTGGTCGCGATTTATGTTGTAACTGGTGCGGACGAGATCGTACTTTATTTGGTCGTAGGATTCGGGAACAACAGTCTTATCCGTCCACGTCACCGGCGCACTGCAGAAGTACAAGTAACGGCCATCAGGCGACCAGGTTGGGTATGTTTCGAGACGATCTTTTTTGGCAAGAATCGGTGTGGTCTTTACAGTTTTTGAATCTACATTGTAATAAGCCATCACGGAATCAAAGTCCATGACATCCCGGACCTCGCTTGCGGCCGCATGAAAGAGCTGCCTGACTTTGTTAACAGAAAATGCGGCAACGCGGCCGCTGGGATGCCATGATGTATATCCAAATTTTGTTCCAATCTTTCGTACCTTGTCACCTTCGACAAGCAAAGCCGAGCTGCCGTAAACGGCACTGCGGATACCGAGAAGCATTTTGTCCACATGGTTTCCGCAAAATGCATGGCAGTTCACACAACCGTGCTTGAAATATCCATTATTTAATATGGTTGATTCATTAAAGCTGCTAAGATTACGCTGATAGATACCCATATCTCTCCACGTTCCATGGCCCGGTCGAATCCTTCGATATATGAGGAATGTATCTATGTCCTCGTGGGCAATTTCGGCGGTCAGAGTTTGGAAGCGGGTCCATCGGATATTTTTTTCTTTGGAAGATGATGCTCCAGTGGCGGATCCGACATAAATATCCATATTAAGCTGCCGACCGCGGTTTAAATCAAGAAGCTTGTGCCAGGGACGCTTTGGAATAAAAATTGTGGGTTTCCTGCTGAAAATCTCAATAGGATTTCCTTTTTCAGAGTATATTCTCACAAAAAATCCAGTCCCTTCCTGTTGTATAATAAAGTTCAAGGGTGCGATGTTTGGCGGAATGATACTGCCTGTGTAATCCGGCCGGACTTTTGCAGGCCGGTCGATGGAACTGTATTGTGTGATCGTGACTTTTCTGTCACGGCAGGCATAGAGTAATGAAACAGCTATAATTGCGCATACGATTATCGCATAAGAGAATTTAGCTTTTCTATTTTTATAAAATTTTGTTTTCATATGTATATGCATTTGAGTCATTAATCTGAGCCTGTAGATGTAAACTTATAATAGTAGAAGTAAGTGTTTCGGAATTTTTTTGCCAGCTCTTTCGCGGCAGCTTGTTTGTTACTCCCGTAACTGCTGAGAAACCTGGAAAAATCTTCGATTTGTTGACGCTTTTGAAGACTTGGTGGATAACCGCTGAGATTGATTGGCTTTTGTGTACCATATACATAGATAAGAGCCGCTTCTTCATAATGCGTTGGTAGTTTTTTATAACCGAAATCATGTAAACGCTCAAGATTCTGGACAAATTTGCCTAAATGCTTGTTTAACATATACCTGGCCATTAGATATTCAAACGCCATGCGATTTTGTTTGTTCCTTTCCAGGAGCTCTAAAAGAGTTTTCTCCATGAGAAGGGAGTGAGTGAGGCAATCCTTGTCCAGGTACAAAGAACGTAGATGCTGAATATACTTGTCCGTAGAGAGACTCGGGTCGGTCTGGAGAAGGTTAAGATATTTATTTGCCCACTCAGCATGAAAAAGAGTCTTACCGAGCATTCCGAGATAAATTTTGGCGGAGCCTAAGTTTCCCTTTACCATATTTATCAAAGCCAGCCTCTGTAAAATCATCGGGCGACTGCCGATTCCTTCGAGACATTCAGTCAGGGCATTTTCAGCTATGTTAATAACACCGATATCAATGAAAACATCGAAGATTTGCCAGTACATCCATTTATATTTCTTATCAGATAGAAACAAGTAATCCGGATTTTGTGGCCAGGAAAACATATTATAGCCGAGCCGGCCGACATTATACAACGCCCTATTGACTGCATGAGCTATAAATGGATCTTCGGCATTATGTTTAGCAGATGTAAGCAACTCCGGCCACATCTTGTGGTAGGAATAGTAATCCACTTTAAAACGAGTCCTAAGATTTTCATTGCGAGAAAAGAAAACAATGCTGCCCGCAATAGCAAGCAAAAGCAGTGATTCGACGGTCCATCTGAATTTTGGTGAGTATCTATATCGGGAAAACAATTTTAACAGTAAATTAGATGATTTCTTACGGTGCTTTTTTTTGTCCCGGCCTTTTACTAAATGGAGTCTTTTCCAGAGTATTTGTAAAATTCCAAATATAAACAGTGTCAAAGGCACAAGTAGATATAGTAGATAGACGATCATCACTTGTCTTTTGCGAACTTCATAATGAAGAATTTTCCAAGAGAAAGGTAATGAGTTGCAAAAGGCATCGATGATACTAACGCGGAAGATAAGAAGGCCCATAACGTATGGAATAACAGCAGCGGATAATAAACATAATAGACTCATCTTCCAACGGGACCTGAAAATCAATTCATAAATTGCACAAACGATTACAAAAAGAATAAAAGCCCCGCCGGCAAGACAATACAGAATTACAGATAAGGATAAAAAAATGCTCAAACAGCTTAAAGTCGTAGTCCGCGATAAAGTTATCCTTATATACAAAAACGCGATAAGTAATGCAATCAATAATGCCATCGTTGTGGCAAAGTAATAGGTATAGCGGGTATAGAGAACGAGTATAAGAATCGGTAAGATAAAGCGAATCCAGTGAATTCGCATTAAGTTGGCTGCTTTCAACAGATAATCTATACATACGCTGAGCAGCCAGGCCTGCACCGTTACAACAATAGCTCCAGCCCAGGAATAGTAGAAGAACTGAGAAAGGAAAGCTGAGATATACTCAATAGGCCCACCCGGATATGATAGAAACGTCAGAAAAAAAGTCCAGCTTTTATAAAAGACCGGGAAGTTTGTAATAATACCGGCCCCATGATACATGAGTCGCAGATCCACATAAAGCCAGAGATATAGATAGAAAAGGATAAAAAAGAGAAAGCTTTGCAGCAGCCGTCCCAGGGGCTGGCTTGAAGGTTGCTTTATTATATCTTGTAAACAAGATTGCAAAACAGACATCCGCCCGGGAGATTTTGTAAGCGAATTCGACATCATTTTCCTATGCTATATATTCTGGGATTTCCCAAATAAATTTCGCTAAAAAAATCCTGCAAACTTCAGATACTATAGTACCATAATTTCATCATAATTTCACTGATTTTCTGATAAGTGCAGCATACCACTTCACAATAAATTCGAGTGAAATGAAATTTGTATATAGCTAAGGTATAGGTAGTGATTGGGTCAGCGGTCTTTGGTTTGTTTTAGCCACTGAGCGATCTGTGCAGATATATCCTGCTGCTGTCCTTTGTGCATGCTCAGATGCTGCAATTGTCCCGCTACGGTGTAGGCCGCTGTTACGATACCAAGCGATTCTTCGGTCTCGCCTCCAATCCAGAGCCATTTTCGGGCGGAGAGAGCGAGCAAGGCCGGTAAGTCACCATACTTGAGAGTCCCTGGCAGAAAATTCACATCTCGGTATGACTGAAGATTGGCAAAGCGAAATCCACCGGTGTCGATTGCAGCGTTTTCCACCTCATTGCCCGTTACAGCCATGGCAGCCGCAACCCACGGGCCGGCGCCGTTGACACCGACCAGATGTATGCGTTCGGCACTGAATTGGCTGCTGCGAGTGAAAGCAATTAGTGAGAGGACATCATGCACCCGCTGGGCGAAAAGCGGATGATTGTAACCGAAAGTGAAACCGGCATAAGCGCGAGGATTCGTAGAAGCACGGGCCTGGATAAGGGATTTGCCGCCAGATAAGAACTCACCCTGGTAGAGCAAATCGGCACTGAGAACCGTCATCCCAGCATCGAGCAACTGGCGGATTTCCGGGATAATTCGGCCCCGCCAATCTACTAACGCACTCTTGCCCTGACCGTTGAGCCAAATGACAACCTGTTTGTTCGGTGATGTTCGCTCAGGCAAAAATGTCACGACCGGAAGCTCTTCACCGTGTTTCCTGACACGGAGTATATCTTTACGATATCGGTAGCCGTCTCCATTAAGTTGTTCAATCTGCTGACAAGTAATGGGACCAACCTGATTCAGTGTTCTGCCGATGATAGTCTCAAAAGCTCCACCCACTATCTCGCGAAACCTGGCCAGTGATTTGGCGTCGGTGGGCTTCAACTCAGCGATTTGCTTATCGGATTGACGGGTCACGTAGCTAAGTAAGCGCCGCTCATGGTCGGGATCATCAACCGGCTTAGGATGTTCATCGTTCCAGACGGTCCATTCGGCCTCGGTGAGTGGAGGCCAGTCCTCTTCGACAACAGGCTCTTCCAAACCCAACCCCAAGTGCTTGTTGAACCATGAGTACATCAGTGCACGGCTGACATAGTTGTAATTGTGCGGGAAGTGAGTGAGGGGATGGCAAATGACATTCTTTTGAGCGCCGAGCATAGAATAGAGCTGTTTCAACTCAGGGTATCCCTTGGTCATCATCTCTTTGGTCCAATCGTTTGCTGCCGTCATACCCTGCGGTTTTGGCGCAAACAACGCGGCCAATTCAACATTGCCCGTACCGATGCGAAGAAGAGAGCAATTTTCACATGTGCACCCACCCTGCATGTCCGTCGAGACCATTCCGTTGGGAAATGCCACGGCCGGTCTTGGATCTATGGCGCAAAGCAAGATAGTTTGAGTGCCCCCGCCACTTCCGCCGGTTACGCCGATTCGTTTTGAATCGACTTCGGGTAAACTGCACAGAAAGTCAAGTGCGCGGATTGAGTTCCAGGTCTGCAATCCCATGATGCTCTGCAATCGCAATTCCGCCTGCGTTGCGTAGAAACCCCAATTCTCTTTTGTATCGAACTCGGGACGTTGCTTGCCGAAACTGTGAGCGACCTTGCGAGGAACTTGTACACTGTCTGCGTAACCAATCATGTCGAAGATAAAGGTTACGCAACCCATACGAGCCAACTGAGCACAGCGGGCGAGCTTCGGATAACGTCCCGATCCTTCAAATCGCTCGGCGCCTCTGACAATCTGTTCACGGATTTCCTTTTCGCCATAGTCTTGTAGTCTGCCTCCGTGACCGTGAGGACACAAAACTCCTGGCAGACGACCCGCAAGGTGTTCTGGCTTGAAGAGCAAGCCGGTCACAAAGTGACCCGGATAGCTTTCGAAGTACACTTTGTCAACGGTAAAACCGTCACGCTCAACACGCCCATGGATGACAGGATTTAGCGGAGTCTTGTCCGGCATAGGCCACAATCCGGTCGATACTAAAATTCGCCGCTTCAGATCCGCTTTCCGCTGCTCCCACTCTTCTCTGGACTTCGGAACCTCAAATGGAAAGTAATCTCCGCTCAGCTCCTTCAATCGACCCAGCCGCCTATCATTCGGAACCTGGTTTTCCGGTAATACTCGAATATCTGCTGCATTCAGGTTGACACTCATCTCCATAAGGATAACTATTGCCGCCAGAGAAGCAATGTACAATTTTGATTTCATGATTTACCTCCAATGATTTTAGAAATAGAAGTCACAGAGTTATAGGCATCTGCCTTCGACGACTTGGAACAATAGTTATTCTGCTCAGCCGTTCATAGATATTTTTAAGCATTTTTTACGTTTTTTGCAAAGAAATTTAAAAAGAGATAATGCTTGAGGCATTTATTGGATACAATAGCAGCTATTATGAGAATGATAAACGAGACAAAGAGAAGTTCCTATATGCTTATGCCGGTAGTGATTCTCCTGACAGTGACCGCGCTTACTATATCTGCTCAAGCAAGGCAGCAACAGAAACCGCTTGTCGGTTTTCCCGTAGGTCCTCAGATGAACAAGATCGTACCGAAGCGATTCATAGTTGACCCTCCAACCATCGAGAACCTGGGTTTCCGATGGTATATCGAAGGCGACAGCAACCGGAACGCATCGGTTACGGTTGAGTTTCGCAAGAAAGGACAAGCTCAGTGGAAAAACGCATTGCCGATGCTTCGTGTTCATCATGAGGTGGTAAACCAGGTTTATGGGCCTTACCGCACCGGGAACCTATTTGCCGGAAGTGTGCTGTTTCTGGAGCCGGCAACGACCTATGAAATCAGGTTCACAATGTCCGATCCGGACGGCAATGCACCGACTAACCCCAGGATTGTAAGCGCAACAACACGGGCTGAGCCAAGAGCATTCAAAAAGGAACATACGATAAAGGGCTCTGCTGAGGAGGGACTTTTAGCAGCCTTCAATGAAGCAAATCCCGGTGACGTGATTCTGCTTGCCCCCGGCGTCTATAAGGGACCGTTCGATTTGGAAAAATCGGGCACTGCTGCCAGACCAATCGTCATCCGCGGTCCCGCCGAGGGAGAAGCAATACTCGAAGGTGAAGGTGTCGGCAGCAAGTCCCGTATCGTAACTCTCAACGGAACAAATTACCTGAACTTCGAGAGACTCACCTTCCGCAATGCTCATACTGCTATTTACGCCGCAAAACCCAATGGGTCTGTTGGCCTGGTCGTCCAGGGATGCAAAATTTACGATGTGGTGTACGGTATCAACACCGGTTGTATGAACTCAAAGAATTGGTACATCGCAGACAATGAGATTGTCGGTATAAACACTACATGGTATCCGCGACCCCGTGAGACATATATGAGTCCAGGCCATACCGGCGTCAACGTGTATGGCCAGGGTCACGTAATCTGCTACAACCGCATCACAAGGTTCAGCGACGCGGCAGCGATCTACAACTTCGGGCCACCTGCAGATGATGTGGCTAAGCACTGCGTTAACATCGATTTCTACAACAACAATCTGTCCTGGGCGCAGGATGACACTTTCGAAGCCGATTACGGTTGCCACAACGTGCGATTCTACCGTAACCGTTGCTACAACACACACACCGGCATGTCCACTCAACCGTTCTACGGAGGGCCCGTTTATCTAATCCGCAATGAACTTTACGGTATTACCAGCCTTAGCTATAAGCTGAACAACTACCCCGCCGGTATCGAAGCTTACAACAACACATCGTGTTGCGCCGGAACAGGCTTTCGTCCACCTGCCATCTGGCAAAACGGGCACTTCCGGAACAACCTTTTCATGGGCGGCGAGGGGTACGCAATGGACTCCGGCTCACCAACGGTTTACAGCACCTTGGATTACAATGCATACCGTCGCAATGAACCCGAACGGCTGCTCAAGTGGAGCTACAATAGAAATGTCGGCAGATACCAATCTATCGAAGAATTCTTCGAAACTACGGGGCTTGAAGAACATGGCATCATGGCCGACTATGACATCTTCGTCAATGCCAAGCCACCGGAAAAGGGAAGGACGTGCGAACCCGGAGAGTACGATCTGCATCTGCTCAACAGTGCTAAGGTAGTCGACGCCGGGATCGCCCTTCCACAAATCACCGACGGTTTTGCCGGCAGCGCTCCTGATCTGGGCTGCTATGAACTCGGCCAAGAACCACCTCACTACGGACCGCGACTGTAGCGCTAAAATAAAACTGAAAAAGGGTATTTATTATGAAATTTCGAAAACTTGGACGTACGAACTGGCATATTAGTGAGATAGGATATGGTATGTGGGGGATGGCAGGCTGGACCGGCTCTAACGATGAGGAATCGCTGCGTGCTATGCAGCAAGCTGTTGATCTCGGATGCAATTTTTTTGATACAGCATGGGGATATGGTGAGGGTAAAAGTGAAAGTTTGCTCGGCGAACTGGTTAGAGCAAATAGCGATAAGAAGCTCTATACTGCAACAAAGATACCTCCCAAAAACTTCCAATGGCCAAGTAAGCGTGAATATTCACTTGAAGACTGCTTCCCTCCTGAACATATTCAGGAGTACGTTGAGAAGAGCCTCAAGAACGCCGGCCTGGATTCCTTCGATCTGATGCAGTTCCATACATGGGAAGATTTGTGGTTGGAAGATGATCGCTGGTTCGGAAAAATGAGCGAGCTTAAGGCCCAGGGGCTATTTCACGCTATTGGGATTAGTATTAACCGCTGGGAACCCTGGAATGGGGTAAAAGCAGTCAAGAGCGGATTAATCGACTCCGTGCAAGTCATCTACAATATCTTCGATCAAAATCCTGAATGTGAACTCTTTCCTGCTTGTCGAGAGCATAACGTAGGAGTCATTGCACGGGTGCCATTCGACGAAGGCACATTAACAGGCACACTAACGAAAAACAGCCGCTGGCCGGATGGCGATTGGCGCAACACCTACTTTGTCACTGAAAATCTGAACTCAAGCGTAGAACATGCGGACATGCTTAAACCGTTGATACCGGACGGGATGACTATGCCGGAAATGGCACTGCGTTTCATTCTCGGTGAGCCAACAGTGAGCACAATAATAGCCGGGATGCGCAAGGCGAAACATGTCGAGATGAACATGGCTACGAGCGATGCAGGACCATTAGATCCGTCTTTGATGATTGAACTGAAAAAGCACCGTTGGGATCGGGCACCAACAGCTTGGTCTCAATGATTATTTGATCCGATGTAAATTACCCTTATTATAAACTTCAAAATACAGGAACTCATATTCTTCTAAGTTCTTCTGCTCTCTGCGAAGGAGATTGAAATTATTTATCCCTTCAGTCCTGATTTGAAGCATATAATATTTCCCCAACCTCTGATGGTAACACAGGGGTTTTCGCGGAGTGTACCTCCTGAGATTTCAGTGATTCAAGCTCCTCGAGAATGACAAAACTGACCGGTACCAGAATCAGCACCACAAGGGTGGACGCCAGGGTTCCCACGCCCAGGGAAATCGCCATTGGAACCAGGAAGAGTGCCTGCTCATTGGTTTCAAATATCATGGGACCCAGCCCCAGAAATGTGGTGATTGCTGTCAGGAAGATGGGCCGAAAACGACGCTCAGCCGCCCTGATACTCGCTTCTTTGACAGGAATCCCCCGAGCCAAATAACGATTGCGGGTCATAGCCAACACAAAGCCGCCATTGACCACCATACCGCACAGGGCGATCATACCCAATACGCTGAAAATGCTGAGATCAAATCCCAATAAAATATGGCCAAGGACCGCCCCTGCCAATCCCCAGGGAACAGTCAGCAAGACGATAATCGATTGGACATAACTTCTCAGGAACGACGCCATAATAGCAAAAATGGCAAACAAGGAGGCGGTGAGTCCGATGCTCAAATTTTTCGTTGCTTCGCGCTGCTCACGCTGAGTCCCTTCGAAGGAGTACCGCAGGCCGGGAAACCGTTTCAAGAGATCGGGTATTTCTTTTCTTTCCAGAGCAGACAACACCTTGTTTTCATTGGTCATGTTTTGAAGCACATTGGCTGTCACATTCAGAACCCGGCCCCCGTCCACGCGGTCGATACGCACGGGTGCGGTCGCTTCAATTATATCCGCTGCCTGATTAAGTGGAATCTCGGCACCATTGGCTGCTTTGATTAAAAGCCCTTCCAACCCACTTAGAGACCTTCGGTCAGATTCCGGCAGACGCACCATCACTCGCAGCTCTTCGCGCTCGCGGGGCTGCCGCAGTGCTTCTGCCCCGTAAAACGCGTGGCGGATCTGTTGACCCAAATCACGGGCAGTAATCCCCAGTGCCTGTCCCGCCGGTTT
>JAVVFI010000190.1:0-10052 GCA_032250555.1 Sedimentisphaerales bacterium | reverse complement strand
ATCAAAGATCCTTTTGGCCGGTATAAGCCGCACCCGGATTACCCCGACTACCTTATGGTCAGGGTTGAGCCGGATGAGCGTGGTCAGTACAGCCTGCTTGGTGGAGAAGGTATAGACAACGATGGCGATGGCCGCATTAACGAAGATAGGCGTGGCGGTTATGATATGAATCGCAATTGGGCATTCGATTGGCAGCCGAATTATGTTCAGTATGGCGCAAAGGAATATCCGTTCTCGCAACCTGAAACACGATCTGTATCAGAATTTGTTTTATCACATCCGAATATTGCCGCAGCGCAGTCGTATCATAACTCCGGGGGTTTGGTTTTGCGTGGCCCGGGTAGAGAAGGCGGCGAGATAAGTGGACGGGACGAAACAGTACTAAAACTCATCGGCGAGCAGGGTGAGAAAATACTTCCGTTTTACCGTTCGATAATTATATGGGATGACCTGTATACAGTCTGGGGTGGTGAACTCGATTGGTTTTACGGGGGACGGGGTATTCTGACGTTTTCAAACGAATTGTGGACACCTAAAAATTTATACAGAACACAGGATGCGCCTTCGGATGAACAACAGGCTGAATTTGTTGAGCATGTGCTTATGGGTGACGGCCTGATTCCCTGGCGGGAATATGACCATCCCACCTATGGAAAAATTGAAATCGGGGGGCGTCAAAAGCAATGGGGACGCATACCGCCGTCTTTTCTGCTTGAGGAAGAGCTTCATCGTAATATGGCTTTCACACTGTATCATGCTGATATGATGCCGCTGTTGAATATCCATGAAATAGAAGTAGAGAAGCTTGACGAAAACTTGTTTAAAATCTGGGTAACAGTAGGAAACCAGCGTCTAATCCCAACCCGTACCGGCCAGGATGTTACTCACCACATCAGCCCGCCCGACATTGTTTCCATAAAAGGTAACAACATTAAGGTATTATCCGCCGGGCGAGTCACTGATAAATTCTTTAAGCGTGTCCAACCGGTCAAGCGCCGCCCTGAGCGGGTTGAGCTGAACACAATCGATGGTATGGATTCCGCTATTGTACAGTTTATTGTTGAAGGAAAAGGCAGCTTTACAATAACAGTCGATTCCGCTAAAGGCGGCATACTTACAGAAAGTCAATTACTTCCTTAATCCATTTTTAGTTAGTTGGTGTCTCTGCCGATAATTTACGACTGAGATCACTTTCTTAAATCGTTATATATGGCCTCGATTAATCTGGCCTCATTTTCCTTAAATTCGCTTTTTATTTCTTCTAAACTTTTTCTATCTTCGATTAAAGTTTTGACCTTTTCCTGCCGTTTTTTCATCTGGTCGATATGTTTTCTGATTTCCTGCCGGTCTGCTGTTTCGCTGTGGCCGCTGCAGAATTTCTCTGCGTCAATTGTTTGAAGCATTTTTGTAAGTGTTTTAACATGCTCAATAGAATTGCCGCCTTTATAGGAATGGATAAGTTGGGGGCGTGTCAGAAATATCTGGTCTCCGATAAAAGCAGTTTTTTCCTCTGGAAAATATACGGCAATATCCCCGGTGGTATGTCCAATGCCGAAATACCGTAACTCTACTTTCTTCGAACCGAGATAAATATCCATTTTGTCACTAAAAGTTATTGAAGGAACAAAAGGCGCCAATTCGGGGCTGCTCCATTCCGATGGAGTTCCATCCCGGCTCGGGTGGAAATACTCTTTTCGGCAATTCTCATGCGCGACAAAAGTCACCGCTGCGGGGAAATATCGATTCCCCGATATATGGTCACCGTCACTATGAGTGCTTACAAGATACTTTATCGGTTTGTCGGTAATCTGCCTGACTCCTTCAATTACCTGGTCCACGGACTGCTTGTCCATTTTGGCGTCGATTATAAGAACTCCATTATAACCGATATATGCACCTCCATTTGCGCCTCGACCACCTGCAAGCTCGAAGAGCCTGTCGGATATTTTCTTGAGTTGAACAGGCTGAGCTCCTCTGCCCTGACCAAACGTATTTGATACAAACACAAGAAGAAAAGCAGAAATGACAATTAGTTTAATATTCTTATTCATCTTTAAAACCTCCTTTAAATATTTAGGTTACTAACCAGATGACATATCTTCGACTTCGTCTATCGTTTTAGGTATTCTCTTACCCAGTACACGATAACCGTTCTCAGTTACCAGAACATCGTCTTCTATTCGCACGCCGCCGAAGTCCTCATATTTCTCCACCATATCGTAATTGATATATTGCGAGTTTTTATTTTCAGACTTCCAGCGTTTTATCAATTCGGGAATGAAATAAATCCCCGGCTCCACTGTTATTACAAAACTTTCTTCAAGCTCCTTGCCAAGCCTCAAAGACCTCCAGCCAAAAGCGGGATTTCGTCGAATCGTGTCGGTATAACCGACATAATCTTCACCAAGCCCTTCCATATCATGTACATCCAGTCCCATCATATGTCCCAATCCGCATTGGAAGAACAATGTGTGAGCACCGGCATTAACAGCTTCATCTATATCTCCTTTCATCAATCCCAGGTCTTTCAGACCCGAAGCAAGAACTGTGCAGGCAAGGCGATGGATGTTTCTAAATTCGACGCTCGGTTTAATTGCCCTGATAGCCTGTTCCTGGGCATCGAGGACTATAGTATAGATTTCTTTTTGCCGCTGCGTAAATTTGCCGTTTACCGGGATGGTTCGTGTGATATCGCTGGCGTATCCAAGGCTGGTTTCGACGCCGGAATCGTTGACGGCTATATCACCGGCTTTCATTAAATTGCCGTGGCTGTGATTATGGAGTGTTTCTCCATGGACTGAGAAAATGGTTGGAAAAGACAATCGCCCGCCGAGTGACAGAACGATACCTTCCATCGCACCGGCAATTTCACGTTCATAGAGACCGGGCTTCGACATTTTCATCGCTGCTGTCTGCATTTCGTATGAAATATCGAGGGCGTTTTCTATTTCGCTGATTTCCTGCTCGCTCTTTATAGACCTTTGCGCGACTACCGCCCTGATGAGTGCTTCTGAGACATGCTCCTGTACTCTAAGCGGGGGAATATCCAGTAATTCGGCAATCTTCAGTGTGTTCCTGGCTCTGTACTGGGGCAAAAAGTGAATGTCTCTGCCTTGTTGGACAGCTTGTTCTAATGCGGACTGTAATTTATCAAGCCCGGCGGTTTCATTGATACCTGCTGCTTCAGACCGCTCACTCAAAACCGGTTGCGGCCCTGTCCAGATAATATCGTCAACCGTCAAATCATCGCCGAAGATAATTTCTTTGTCACTATCCACATCGACAATCGCTGCTAAAGACGGACAATCAAGCCCGAAAAAGTAGAGAAATGAACTGTCCTGTCTGAAAGGATACTGGTTATCAGGATAATTCATCGGGCTTTCTTCATTGCCTAAGAATAGAATCAATCCTGATTGAATCTGCTCTTTTAAGCGGCGCCTTCTTTCAATATAGACATTGGCGGCAAACATTTATCAATCACCTCCCGTTGGCTGTTTCTTTTGAGTCAACAAGCTCACAACTACCAGGCAAATCACCGACAGAGTTATTGCAGGTAGTACTGCATCGAGTTTTGCTGCCTGAGCAGGTAAACGGCCCTGAATGACTTCTCCCCACAAAAGAGTAGTAATGGTGCCGGCGAGGATCGAGGTGATAGCGCCGGACTTGGTTGCGCCCTTCCATAGAAGCGCAGCTACGAGGCACGGAGTGATGGCTGAACCATATACCGTAAAAGCGTACAGCGACTTTTCAAATACGGTTGTGCTCTCGGCAAATGCAAGCGAGATAAGCCATGCGATGATCCCGAAGCTCAGTACCATAAAGCGGCTCATAAAGACTATCTTTTTTTCGGGAGCCTTCGGATTAATATGCGCCTGATAAACATCCTTAATGAAGGTCGTAGCCGGTACTAAAAGGAATGAGTCTGCGGTGGAGATGATAATCCCAACGACGGTTATCATGAACAATAGTCCGATGGCCATGGGTAGAAAGTGTCTGGCGGCGTAGATTAGAACGTAGCGTCCGTTTTCCGGATCAGGTATCAGGCTGCTGGCGAACCAGGCCTCTGCGATGATTAATTCCTCTATTATCAGGGCGACAAAAATCATGACGATTACCGCCTTCTTAGCACTCTTGGCATTGCGGCTGGCGAAGATACGCTGATACTGATTTGCGTCCCCAAGAATCAACAGAAAAACCGGCAGGCAAAAATTGATATAATCTACCGGCCCCCATACTCCCAGCATCTGCATATGGTCAGGCCGATCCCCCATTTCTGCAAAGGCTGCTGCCATTCCGGCGAATCCACCAGCCTTTATCAACATAATGGGAAATGCAATCAATAAAGTCCCTATAATGACAGTTCCAGTGACAATATCCGCAAAGGCCAGGCTCATCAGGCCGGCCAGCATCGTATAGGCCACAATAAAAACCGCAGCGATGATCGTAGCCTTCTCTGAGGTCAGCTTGGGCTCGTGCAGGTACACTTTTCCTGTCTTTGGCAGCTCGGCCAACCGGAATATCTGCTCATTCTTACCAAAGCCTTCGTCATACCCGGAAATCGCAATCCTTGTAATTGTATTGGGCTTGATTGCAAGGAGATTGTTTAAATCATCAATGCTCTCTAACTCGGATGCGTCGATATTATCGAGGGAGCCGGCTGCTTTAACAAGGGGTGAGATGGACTTATCCCCGAGTGTTGTTTGTAAGGCCTTATTGACTCTGATGATATCAGTGGAAGGTACTACCAGAACGGTGAAAAGAGCTGGTTTCTTGGACCATTGCCCCGTGCCTTTATCTTTTGTATCGAATTCAATGTGTGATACGCCGGTCCAATCGGCAGGGGGTTCATACCTGAAGTAACCCTTGCGAACCTGCCTCAGGCTCAGCATGCTCCCGGTATCGAGTGTGACAGGATCCTTCTTGCCTGTAATGACTTCCAGCACCATGCCGCCGGCATTGAATTGGTAACCAACTATTACCATATAGGCAAGGATAAGGGCCACGACGGCCAGCATCCGTGCAGTACCTCCAAATCGCTTGCCGATTATCTCCGGTACGCTGAGCGCTTCGATGTTGCGTGCACGGGTGGCGATGAAAGATAACAGAATCATCCCGATGAATGTCCCGCAGGGAAGCCATAAGGCCGACATGCCGACCTCATACGTCTTTCCGGCGTTACCTACTATCGAACCTGTGCCGATCCAGCAGGCTAACATTGTGCAAACCAGAATCCACGGTGAGAGGGTCCTGCCCGCCACTGAGAAATCAGCCTGCGTTTTGACCTGCCGGGATTTATAAATCCCGATACCGGTCAGGACGAGTAAATAGACGAATATGGCAATTAAATAAGTCATCTGTCCCTCGATAATATACAAAGAAAAGAAACGTAAGCAAGAGCTTAAATCTTAAACCGCTGAGAATAATAATTGAATTCTGTATGTTATTTGACAAACTGTTCGACGAAATATTTTGGTGTCAATGGTTCTCCGGTTGCCCGTCTGATCATTTCATTCCATTGATAAACGGCTCCGGGTTCTAAGACCTTCTTGCGAATAAAATCTCCCACCTCTTTATGGCCGACATAGCTTACGTCTTCATCCGATTTAAGCATTAGAACATTGTGAACAATATGGTTATGCAGTTGAGAAGCCAATAACTCGCCCATCATATAGTTATGATAATAACATGGCGCAGTAGTGAAATGAAGCTTTGATGCCCAGCCAGCGTCAACGGGCCCGTCAGGTCTCTTAACGAGCTGATATTTCTCAACCAGGTCCCACCAGAGTGTATTAAGGTCCTGGTCTGGATCTGCGTATAGCTGCTTTTCAAAAGTGTACATAACCATGGCCCAGCGTGCAAAAAGCACCTGCTGGAAACGGAGATATTTTTCGCTGACGCTTTCAATTTTCGCAACTTGTGGTTCCGACAGACCTAACATTTGCTGCATCCAGGCAGCATTCCGGCTTAATCTTCCGAAAAACATCGCGATAGCTTCGGTGGTAAAACTATGGGCCGGTTCCCTTAGCAGCCAGGGCTCTTTTCTGTCATGATATTTACTGTAAACCGCATGGCCCAGTTCGTGCAGTATAGTCTCCATCCAGCGTTCGGTATTTTGAAGGTTACATAAAATTCTAACATCCCCGTTGCGGTCTGCTTCAAAGCTGAAAGCATGTGGATATTTACCTTCCCTGTCATATAAATCACTTCTTGCGAGAATATCGTCCACAGACAGGTTGATACCTGCATAATATCTTTGAGCCAGTTCCTTTACGTCCCGGTCTTTATAATAGATATCCAGATCAATATCGTAAACTAAAGGTGTTCTTTGAAAGAATGGATCGTGATAGTGCCAGGGCATCAAATCATCAGGGGCAATGCCGTAACCCTCCGCCAGGATGCGGTCCAGCTCTTTCTTTAATCGGGCAAAGGGCTTGCTGGTCAGCTCGGTAAGCTCATTGAAGATACGATCAAGCTCTTCCACGCTTTGTTCACCTGTTACTATTGAAAGAGTATGATAATTGTCGAAGCCTACCTTTCTGGCCGCTGTGTTGCGCAGCTTAACCAGTTCGATAAGGTCGTTAGAAATCGCATCTCCCACCTGTTTGCTTGCCCTCCATGCCAGTTCTCTTTTGCGGCAATCTTTTTCTGTTGTAAGAATTGTGTAAATGTCACTCATTGTAACTTTTTCGCCGTCTATAGTGCCGCGAAAAGTATTGTACTTTTCCTGGACTTTATTATCAGCATCGACAAGCTTTTTCAGCAGCTCCGGCTCTATCTGGTTTCGCAGATAAGCATAGTAGAGTTTATCTAATTGTCGGACTAATTTTGCGTTGCCGACCTGGCCGGACTCTTTTATGTCTTTAAGAAAGGCGAATTCCCGTGGATTGTTATATATTTGCCGAATATCGAGTTGCAGTTTATTAACTCGTTCGTAATCTTCCGGCTTGCCAGTTGTAGAAGCGTCCCAATAGGCAAGACTCGCCTGAGTTGACAGAGGTTCAATCTTTGCGATATGAATATCAATAAACTGTTTTAATTGCTTTTCCTTTGCGATATTTCCGCAACCGCAAAGAAAAAGTGCCGGAAAAAATAACGTCAATATGACAAAGTTTATTTTCATTATGAATCTCCAATTATACCTGAACAAAATAAACTAAAGTTCAAACAGAATATTCATTAAAGATAAGTATTCTATAATGATTGCTGTTCTGTTCGGGCGATGATTTCGTTTTGCAGATCTCGTCCTACATCTACGAAATAATCGCTATAGCCGGCCACCCTTACAATCAGGTCACGATGTTTTTCAGGATTTTGCTGGGCTTTTTTAAGAGTTTCGGCATCAATGATATTGAACTGGATATGATGGCCGTCGAGCTTGAAGTAGGACCTGATTAGATGGCCGAGCTTATTAATACCATCGCCGTCGAGCATGTGCGGATTGAATTTCATATTTAGCAAAGTACCGCCGGTACGGACATGGTCGATTCTGGCTGCCGATTTGATTACAGCGGTTGGGCCTTTGATATCGGAACCCTGGGTCGGTGATATGCCCTCGGAAACCGTTTCGCCGGCTTTTCTGCCGTTGGGCAGCGCACCTGTGACAGAACCGAAATATATATGTACTGTAGTAGGAAGCAGGTTTACGCGATACTTGCCGCCCTTGGTATTCGGGCGGCCGTTGAGCAAATCATAGTAAACGTTAAATATCTCTTCGGCAATGCTGTCTGCGTAATCATCATCGTTGCCGTATTTGGGGCTATGATATAGCAGCTTCTGCTGAATGTTTTCGTGCCCCTCGAAATCATCGCGCATTGCCTTTAGTAATTCATCTATGTTAATGTCCTGTTTGTCGAAAACGTGACATTTAATCGCTGCCAGTGCATCGGTCACCGTACCGATACCAACACCCTGGATATAGGTTGGATTATACCTTGCTCCGCCGTTGTGATAATCGAGTCCGCGTGAGATGCAGTCGTCCATAACAATTGACATAAATGGAGCCGGCATATAGTTGGCATATAGCCGTTCGATGATATTGTTGGCTTTGATTTTCAGGTCGATGAAATATCTGAGTTGTTCCTTATAAGCATTCATTAGCTGTTGATAAGAAGTGAACTCACGCACATCGCCGGTCTTAGGACCTACCTGCTCGCCTGAATTCGGATCAACTCCGTCGTTACATGCCAGTTCAAAAATCTTGGGCCAGTTAATATATCCGGTCAGGGTGCAGCTTTCCTTGCCGAATGAGCTTACTGTAACGCAGCCGCTGGGACCGCCTGTGCGGGCATCCGTCATATTTTTGCCGTCCTGAAGTAGTTCCTTTATGATGACGTCGGTGTTGAATACGGATGGCTGGCCGGTCCCGGTACGAATAACCTCACAGGCATGTTTGAGAAACCGATCCGGATTCTTTTTGCTGATTTGGATACAGGAGCTTGGCTGGGTCAAATGCATCTCATCGACCACATCAAGCATCATATATGAAACATCATTGACAGCGTCACCTCCATCGGCCGGCCTTAAACCACCAATATTAATCAATGCAAAGTCGGTATAAGTTCCGCTTTGCTCTTCGGTAATTCCGACTTTCGGCGGGGCTGGCTGATTATTGAACTTGACCCAGAAACATTGCAGCAGTTCTTTAGCCTTTTCGTCTGTTAAGTTTCCTTCTTTGAGACCTTGATTGTAGAAAGGTAGCAAGTGCTGGTCGAGCCGGCCGGGATTAAATGAGTCCCACGTATTCAATTCCGTAATCACTGACAAATGCACGAACCAATAAGCCTGCAAAGCTTCCCAAAAATTGCAAGGCGCATTGGCCGGAACGTGAGTACAGACCTCGGCTATTTTTTCCAATTCACTACGGCGAACCGGATCTTTTTCCTGTTCTGCTAATTCCTTCGCTTTGGCGGCGTGTCGCTGAGCAAAGGTAATAACTGCGTCGGCGCAAATGCTCATGGCCTGATATTCCTGGTCTTTTTCATAAGCACGCGGGTCGTTGAAATAGTCGAGTTTCTTTCGGTTCTCCTCGATGTCACGCTTAAAGTCCACCATGCCCTTGTGGTAAATCTTGTCGTCGAGAATAGCATGGCCTGGGGCACGCTGTTCCATAAATTCAGTAAACACTCCTGCCTTGAATGCCTGGTGCCATTTTTCATCCATAGCGCTGAAAAGTTTTTCACGCATGGTTTTACCAGTCCAGAAAGGAATGATGCTTTCGCTATAGATTTTTCTGACCTCTTCAGTAACCACAAAGGGGGTTCTTTCCCGACTGTTGAGTATGCGCAGGTCCTCCAGAGTATGGCAGCACAGCTCGGGGTAAGTTGGAGTTGCCTTCGGGGCCGGGCCGCGTTCACCAACAATCAGCTCGCCGTCGTTAATGCATATTGTTTTGTTCTCCATTATATGCTTGAAGGACAGAGCCCGGGTTACTGGAACAGATTCTTGTTGAGGGATATCGCTCTTGTAAAACTCGGTCAACAGTTCCGCCCGTTCGGTTGATATGTACGGCCTGGTCTCGACACTCTGTTTCCGTAATTTTGCTACTCTTTCGTTCATATTACTAACCACCAATCTTGACTTCGAATCCGTATTTGCTGAGATTTTGTGCAATCGAGTTCATCTGTTCTTCACCAGGAGTATCTACTTGAATATGTCTGTTCTGGTTCGCCAGTCGGGCTGATTTTTCTTTTCCTCCGCGATTGAAGGGCAGGATATCTACTCTGATGATACCGGGCAGTGAAGCAGCAAATTCGCCGGTTGCTTCAATATTCGCCTTATCATCGTTAAAATCCGGGATAACAGGTATCCTGATAATGATTTTTTTGACTGCTTCTGAGAGGAGTCTGATATTATTCAATATCGAGTCATTTCTAACACCGGTAAAACGCTCGTGAATTTTGCTGTCCATGTGTTTGATATCGCAAAGAAACATGTCGGCTTTTTTGCTGACCATTTCTACAATCTTTGGCTCTGCGTAACAGCTCGTATCGACTGCTGTGTGTATTCGCTGTTTCTGGCATTGATCCAAAACTGCAAGAAGGAACTCCGGCTGC
>JAVVFI010000018.1:0-25812 GCA_032250555.1 Sedimentisphaerales bacterium | reverse complement strand
GAGAGCTGTTGTTAATATTCAGACTCAGAACAATAAATCCAATCGATTTATCGACGGATTTACTAAAAAGCCAATCCCCGCCCGGACAGCTGATTCCAAAAACGCTGTATCACTGGATTTGCACATTCCTGCAAGGGGTCGAGTCTGGATTCGGCGTGTTGATTTCGCAGTCAAAAACAATTAAACTATAGAGTGCTGAATCATATTTGATAGTGTACATGTGAGGTGATAATTATGAGAAATCTTTTCAAACATTTCTGTTTAATCCTGCTTACCACCGGCTTACCTTTAATGCTTTCGAGTCAGAGCTGGGCGAAGACAAGAGCATGGGAAGGCACTATAACAATTCCAACCTATGGATGGTCGGAAGACATTAACCCCAAGTTTTGGGCCCTCGAAGGTGGTGTGAAGTATTCAACCACGCTCAAAGGTACTATCGTTTATCCTTATACAATGCAGGACCATCTTTTTAGAACCAAAGCAGATCGAACTTACAAAGCCCTGTTTCTTGAAAATGAGTATCTGAAAGTTACCTGCCTTCCGGAGCTGGGTGGCCGTCTTCATTCGGTTTTCGATAAAACTGAAGGAAAGGAAATGTTCCACCTTAATGACGTGATAAAACCGGGTATGATAGCGATGCGCGGGGCCTGGATCAGTGGAGGTGTCGAATGGAACACTGGACCGCACGGGCACACTGTAACTATATTGTCACCTGTCGATGCCCTTGTCGGCCAAAACAAAGATGGCTCGGCTTATATTGAGATTAATAATCTGGAAAAGAGTCAGCGAACACAATGGACCGTGCGGGTCACTTTGCATCCGGGCAAAGCCTATCTGGATGAAAAGATTCGCATTTTTAATCCCACGGATGCGATAAGTCCGTACTATTTCTGGAACTGCACCGCTTTCCCGTGCCGGGAAGGAACTCGCTTTATATACCCTATGACTCTTGGCACAGACCATAACGGTGTTGAATTCTTTTCCTGGCCCATACATAAAGGTAAGGATATATCCTGGCTGAAGAACTATGAAACATATGCTTCGGTTTTTTCCGTTGACTGTGTCTTTGATTTCTTTGGAGCTTATGATGTGGATATGGATAGAGGTATTGTGCAGGTGGCCGACCACCATGAACTAAGCGGCAAAAAAGCATGGACATGGGGGACCTGGGATTTTGGCTTGGTTAGTCAGAAGAACCTGACCGATAATGACGGTCCGTATATTGAGGTACAGAGCGGACCATTGCCGACTCAATCTGATTACGGTATGTTGCTGCCGAGAACGGAAGTATCATGGCAGGAATATTGGTATCCTGTGCACGGACTCGTCGACGGCTTCGAATATGCAACAAAGGACGTAGCCATTCAAACTATCCGTGAAGATGAAAAGCTCCAATTGCATATCATCTCAACTGGTAACTTCTCCGGGGCTAACTGCACCTTTTCTCAGGGACCCCACAAGCTTCTCAGAAAAACAATAAACCTTACCCCTGAAAGTCCACAAACACTGACGCTTTTCTCGGCTCCAAGCTCGCCGGTTGATATAACAATCAAAACTAAACAAGGAAAGGTCCTTGCTTCCTTTACTACCCCTTTACCTATCCCAAAGATTTCTCCACCTGAGACTTCTAAGTTAATGACAAAACCTGACGAGCAGCTTACTTTAGAGGAAAAATACCTCAAAGCCAGAAAGTATGACCTTGCGACAGACCGAAGGAAGGCGCGCGAATACTATGAAAAGGCATTGGAAGAAGATGCGCAGTATTCACCTGCACTTCGGGCATTAGCTATGCTTGATATTGAAGCGGGACTCTATTCGCAGGCGGTTCAGCGATTGAAGAAGGCCCTGGATAGAGATGCCAGTGATGGATTATCCTGGATATTCCTTGGTATGAGTCATTTAAAATTGGCAGACAATAAAGAAGCCCTTAAATGTGCTTATGAGGCAGTAAAATATCATGGTACAGCTTCTCTCGGCCATGACCTGGCGGGACGTGCTTATATGCAATCGGGAGAATACTTAAAGGCTGTTGATGCTTTCGAAAAAGCTGTCCAATTAAATCCGAGAGATACTAAGTCAAAGAATTATTTGTTATTGGCTCTGTATGCTGCGGGGAAAACAAAAATTGCATACAAATACGCTGAAGAAAGAATTGTTCAGAATCCCACGGATTTGGTTCCAAGGGCTCTGATTGCGCTGCAAAGTAAAAGCCGGATGAACCGCTTTGTGAGTGAAGCACGAGCTTTTGTAGGAGAGGATGATTTTCAAATGTTGGAGGCCGGTCTTGTTTTTAGCCGGCTTGGATTGGCGAAAGAAGCTGAAGAGTTGCTTTCAGCAGTATGTGTCGAGTCGATAAAAGAGAATGAGCGCAGCCCATTGCCGATCTATTATTTGGCCTATTTTGCATCACTGCAGAAAGACCGCACAAAAGCCAGAAAGTACCTCGACCAGGCTGCCGGAATTTACAGGGATTATATTTTCCCGTCCCGCCCTGAAGCAATCGAAGTATTTAAGTACGCTATCGAACAAAATCCTGATGATGCTTACGCACATCTGAACATTGGAAATCTTTACTGTCATCTTGGCCGGTTATCCGAAGCTGTTCGGCACTGGCAAAAGGCGGCTGATTTAAACTCATCATTGTCTGTGGCATTTCGTAATCTTGGCCTTTATGCTTGGGCTGTTGATAACGACCTGCCAAAGGTTGAAAAGCTATACCGCAAAGCCATAGCTGCCAGGCCGAAAGACCAAACCCTTTATCGGGATTTGGCGGACGTTCTCCTGGCTGCCAACAGACGCCCGGAAGCCATAAAAGTTCTTGAATCAACACCATTTGAAAAGCTCAAACGTGCCGATATTATTATTATGCTTGCTCAGGCTTATCTTGATGAACAAAGATACGGTAAAGCTGTTGATTTACTCGAATCGACGCCGTACTTTGTCAACTGGGAAGGCCAGACAATCACATGGGACTTATTCCATAAAGCTCATTTGGAAAGGGGCAAAAAACGCTTTGAAAAGAAAGACTTGAGAGGGGCCTTGCATGATTTTGAGGCGGCTTTAACCTATCCGGAAAACATCGGTGTTGGACGCTCGAATAAACCTCAGGAAGCTCAAGCGCAGTACTGGCGTGGAAAGGCACTCCAAGCCCTGGAACGTCTTGAGGATGCACGCTTGGCATGGAAAGAGGGGGTCGCCGGACAAAAGGGCTCAAAAGAGCAGAATAAGTATCTGGAACTCTGTAAAAAAGCTCTTACGAACTAAATAACAGGGACTCATACTATGACTTCACAAAACAAGATAAACTATAAGACTACGGTAGAGGATGAACACTGGCGGGATGAGGAATTTCAATGGGCACGAATTTTTTCCTCAGGAGACCCGGCCAAAGGTATAGTCCTCTTGTATATACAGAAGGCTTGTACTGCATTCCATGAATTTGAACCATCCTGGAAAGAAGGCGCCTTGGATGAAGGGCAGGTCAGTTTTTTTCGTAAGCGTTTGGCAAAGAGGGTCAGGCAGATACTGGTAACTATGGAGAACAATGATCTTGCTAAGATTAATGGAGCTGCTGAATTAGCGGAGGTCCTGTGCTCTATCGAATCGGCAAAAACTCTGGAAGAATTGGCCGCGTTAACTGAGGCAATGCATTCCGCTAACCATTTGTTATCGAATTCTTTAGAAGAGAAATAGCAGGAGGAAAAAAATTATGAAAGGTATTACTCGTCGGGATTTCGTAAAGAGTACTGTTGCTGTCGGGCTTGTTACTGTGTTGCCTTATTCTCGCATTAGAGGGGCGAATGACAGCATTCGTGTGGGCTTGGTCGGTTGTGGCGGTCGCGGTGTGGGAGCACATATACCCTCATTCGAAAACCAGGATGGTGTCACCATCGTTGCTGTGAGCGATCCCGACCGGCAGCGTATGGCGCAGGCGGCTAAGATAATCGAATCGAAATATGGGCACAAGGTTGCCCAATACGTTGATATGCGTAAGTTGCTCGACCGCGAAGATATAGATGTAATTGCCAACGCGACACAGAACTATTGGCATGGCCTCAGTACAATCTGGGCTTCTCAGGCCGGCAAGCATGTTTATGTAGAGAAACCACTGTCACATTATATCTGGGAAGGCAGGCAGATGGTCAGCGCTGCCAGAAAGTACAACCGTATCATTCAATGCGGCACCCAGCGTCGCTCGCAGAGTTCCATTGCTAAGGCAATACAGTGGATTCAGGAAGGAAGCCTCGGCAAAATCAGACACATCACGGCTTTTGCCAACAAGCAGCGTTCTTCGTGCGGTAAGCGCAGCTCTCCCCTCCCAATCCCGGATTCTATCGACTATGACCTCTGGTGTGGCCCAGCCGGAAAGCTGCCAATCTATCGGAACAAACTCCAGTATGACTGCAGCTTTGACTGGAATACCGGAGACGGGGAATCGTGCAATCAGGGTGTTCACGAAATGGATGCGGCTCGGTGGTGTCTGGGCGAGAAAATGCTTCCCCGCCGGGTGATAAGTATTGGTGGCCGCTTCGTATTCAACGATGCCTGTGATGTACCGAATACACAGATAATCTATTATGATTTCCCCAAGGCGCCGGTGTTTTATGAGGTCCACAATCTAACGAAAGCCAAAGGTTCTGATGAAATGCCGGACTTTCGCGGCGAACGAGTGGGCGTGATTGTCGATTGTGAAGGTGGCTCGGTAAGTCTTTATCGTGGCATAGCGTGGGATAACGAAGGTAAAGAGGTCAAAAAATTCAGTGGCGGTGGTGACCATTTTGTCAATTTCATTGAAGCGGTCCGTAGCGGCCGTCGCCAAGACCTGAAAGCTGAAGTTCTCGAAGGACATATTTCTACTGCGATTACCCATGCCGGTAATATCTCGCTCAGGCTGGGCGTTAAAGCTTCTCGGAGACAGATGCTCACCCAGGTTCAGGAAATCCCAATATTCAGAGACATGCTTAAGCGGATGCTGGAGCATCTTAAGGACAATGAAATCAAAGTGAACGCCGGAACAGTGTCACTTGGACCATGGCTGGAGATTGACCGGAAGAATGAGTGCTTCAAGGATAATGAGCAAGCCAACCGTCTGGTTCATGGCTTTTATCGCGAGCCATATATTGCGCCGGATTTGTCGGTTTAAGTGCACACAGTTTTAATGTGTAGAATTTTACATTGGATTCGTATTATTTCATCTTCTGAAGTAGCAATTCAAAATAAAACGTCCGTTTTTCAACTGGTTGAGATTTTTGCGGTGACTATAGCCGTTACTTGTCAGGTGGTTGTTCAGCGTTTTTTACTAAAGCCATCAACAATCCTATAACTAAAAGAACTGTCCCAACAAGGTAGGAAAACCATATATTTACGAATTTCACAGATGGTGTAATTATTTGATATATAAAGCAAACTGCAAGCATGAGTATGGCAAATGCCAGTAAGCTTATTCCCAATACTTTTCTTTGATTCATCTCTTCCATATTATCACCTATAAAACCAGCCAGAAAATTAATGTCAGCGATATCCCAATCACCATAGCTGCAACACTCCATAAACGCCAATCCATTATCAGTTTTGGTTTTTCTTCTTCAGTTTCTTCTATAGTTCCCCAGCAGAGCCCTTTTAATTTTTCTTCCGCGTATGGTTTTGTAAAATGGCTGCCGCCAATAGTAATTAATGCTGTTATGATTCCTCCTGCCCATCCTGCCCATACAAATGACCACCAATATGGTGTTAGATTTGGGCCTATGAACCTGTCAAGAACAAAGGCAGATACTGAACCGACCAGCAAACCTATAAAAGCCGGCAGGGCGGTTGCCCTTTTATAGAATATTCCAATCGTCAGTGTCATAAACAACGGAAATTGTATATATGAAAGCACAGACTGCCATGCAACATAAGCGACACCAAAAATTGGAAAGACAACGGTTGCGAACAATGTACCACAAACCAGGAGCAAAATTATAAATCCTCTTCCGATCCATACATAGTGTAAGTCCGTTTGTTTCTTTACTAAGAATCTTTGATATATATCTCTCGTTAGAACTGTTGACATTGAAGTCAATAATGAATCACAAGATGACATCCCGGCGGCATAAAGTGCCGTAATTGCCGCCCCGGCGGTTCCGACCGGAAGTAATTCAGTAACCATTTTCGGCATTGCATCATCCGGATTATTTTCGACTATCTGAGGATATAACACAACCGCGCAAAGACCAAAAAGCCCCCAGATAAATGTCATCGGAAACTTCATTATACTTCCGACTACTAATGCGGTTCTTGATTCTTCGACTGTTTTACAGGCAAAAGTCCTTTGCAGGGTATTTTGATCTGTGCACCAGTAAGCCAGTCCCAAAGACATTGCGCCTATGAACATTGCTCCCCACCATGTGTCGGGACTGCCTTCGGACCTGCTTAATACTACGTGAAACATTTGGGGGGAATCAGCCAGCGATTCACGAAGTCCAGCCCACCCTCCTACTGCCCTCATAGAGAAAAAGACCAATCCCGTAGCGCAGACGGTCATGATGATAAATTGAAGAACATCGGTAATCATCACACCTTTAAGGCCGCCCAGAAAGCAATATGCGCCTGTCACACCGGCCGCTACAAGTAACGATACCCACGATGGCCACCCGATAATCAATGATATTGGAAGTGACATTGTATAGATTACGACACCCAGGGTGAGTGTCCTTACTAAAACGAATAAGATCCCCCACAATGCCCTCATAGAAGGATCGTATCTTCTTTCTATAAACTCGGGGATAGTATAGACGCCGCTTTTTTGATAATGTCTTACGAAAATCCAGGCTGAAAGTATACACGGTATTGTGCAGGCCGGCAGCCAGTCATAATTTAACCACGCCAATCCGGTAGCGGCTACAGCCCCGGTAACGCCTATATATGTTTCCGGGCCTATATCTGTTGCCTGCAAAGAACAGGCTGCTATCCACCATGGCATCTTTTTCCCGGCAAGGAAAAAATCCTTTTGCGATTTCATATATCTGCTGAAATATACTCCCAAACTCAGCACGATAACAAAATAGCCAATGATTATCACAATGTCCGGCCAGGCCATCTATAGTCTCCTAACAAACCGATGTTGTTTTATCAGTATTTATATTAGGTCTCTTGTTCGCGTGATAATAACACATCTTTCTTGACAGTGCCAACACTATGAACATGTTCTTGCAGTTTTTACTACCTTAACTGATGAGCTTCATCCTTAATAATACTCTCAATCTCCGTACCAAATGTCTGCAAGCTATAAGTACGGTGTTTTTTCAGTTTTTAAGATTTCGTTTGACAGGATGAACGGAAATGTGGTATAAATAAATCAATAGGTTACATTAAATTCGATTTCTTATTACTGGGAAATTATGCAGATATCCTATTGAGGAGGATTTATTGTGCTTGGACACAGAGCTTCAGGAAGAACAATATTTCGTGGAGCCAAAGTGTTTTCATTTCAATTGACATTCAGCTTTTATATTTAATCGAAGGAGGACTAATTATGTGTAGAAAATTTACAAATTTGGTACTTGTAGTTTTAGTTCTTGGTTCTGTCACTAACGCTGCGGACGTCCGTTGGTCTAATGCTGGCGGTGACAAGCTCTGGGATAATCCGGCCAACTGGGCTTCAAATAAAGTCCCAGGCGCCGGCGATAATGTCTTTGTCGATGTACCGGCCGCAAAAGCTCCAAACGGCCCGATTATTCGGGATGGGATGTTTTTGGCAATTAACGGCCTGTCTTGTGAAGTGGCCGGTGAGCCTACTATGACGATGACGGGCGGAACGCTTGAGATAGGAGATTATATTTGGTGGGGTGATGGGCAAGATTCCCATGGCATATTTAATATGAGTGGTGGTACTATAACGGTCGGTGCAGAACTCGAGCTTGGATGGGGAGGTGGTACAGGGACCTGGATTATGACAGGTGGTACAGTGACATGTGGCAGATTTAGAAATCCAACACCTTCCGGAGCGGCGGGACAATTATACCTTAATGGTGGTACTTTTAATGTTGGCAGCGGTGGCCTTGACATGGAAAATCCAAATGGCATGATAGATGTCGCTGGCGGTACGATAATTTTTGAGGGTGATTTAACTGAACAAATCAATGGCCTTATCGAAGCAGAACAGATTACATTCTTCGGTGGTGGGGGGCTTCCCAGTCTTGACTACGATGTTAGAAATCCCGGGATGACAACATTAACGGCAAGAGTGACTGGAAAAGCCTACAATCCCAGCCCAGCCGATGGTACCTTCCATGAAGATACTTGGGCAAGCCTTGGATGGTCGCCGGCGGAATCAGCGGTTTCACACGATGTGTACTTTGGTGAAAATTATGATAACGTGAATGATGGCACCGCTGAAACATTTGTGGGCAACCAGCCTGCAGCGTTTATCGTTGTTGGCTTCCCCGGTTTTCCATATCCGGATGGTCTTATCCCGGGTACCACATACTACTGGCGGATCGATGAGGTAAAAGAAGATGGTACTATACAAAAAGGCGATATCTGGAGCTTTAGGGTTCCTCCGAAGACCGCTTACAATCCCAGCCCAGCAGATACCGCTGAGTCTGTTGCACCGGACGCGTTTCTTGAATGGACGGTAGGTTTTGGTGCGAAACTGCACACTATATATTTTGGCGACAATTTTGATGATGTGGAAAATGCTTCCGGTGGGCTTCCTCAGGGGGCTACGACCTATACTCCCGCCTCGCCGCTTGAATTAGCCAGGACTTACTACTGGCGTGTTGACGAGTTTGATGCTGTCGCGACCTACAAAGGCAATGTCTGGAGCTTTACGACTCAGGGCGCTGTCGGTAACCCTAAGCCGTCTAACGGTGCTGTGGATGTAACACAAATACCTGTTCTGACATGGGCACCGGGCTTCGGTGCTTCACATGAAGTCTATTTTGGCGCCGATGCAGCAGCTCTGGAGTTAAAAAGCAGTGGTAACCTTGGTTCTGAGAGCTATGAGCCCGGACAGCTTGAGTGGGATACCACTTACTACTGGCGTATTGATGAGGCCAATAGTGCCAACGCCAACAGTCCCTGGACAGGGCCTCTCTGGAGTTTTACAACTGCCGATTTCCTTGTCGTGGATGATTTTGAGAGTTACAACAATCTTAATGAAGAGGAACCAGGGAGCAACAGGATATATCTTGCCTGGATAGACGGATTCGACAGCCCGGCAACTAACGGTTCTGTCGTTGGGTATGCTAATCCTCCTTTTGCCGAGCAGGCTAATGTTCACAGTGGCAATCAGTCGATGCCGTTAGCCTACGACAACGCTGTTGGGAAATCTGAGGCAACTTTAACGTTGACTTACCCGCGTGACTGGACAGTCAAAGGCGTCAATACGCTGACGATTTGGTATGCAGGCGCTGTAGGCAACACAGCCGAACCAATGTATGTTGTTCTAAATAACAGCGCGGTAGTCACTAATGATAATCCTGACGCGGCACTGGTAGAATCCTGGACCCAATGGAATATTGACCTTCAGTTATTCGCAGACCAGGGTGTGAATCTTGCTAATGTAAATTCAATTACTCTTGGTCTTGGCAGCAGAAGCAATCCTGTAGCCGGCGGTGCGGGTATGATATTCTTCGATGATATTCGTCTATTTGTACAGGAGCCTGAAACACCGTAAGCTCACAAACAGGAATGAATAAGTTATGCTTGAATTTACAAATTCGGAGCCTGTACCGATTAGGTATAGGCTCCTTTTTATTTCAGGACAGCTTTTTCTCATTTTCGAGAGACATTCTCCGCATAGGTATCTAACTGCAGGTAAACGTATGAGCAAAAGTTATTGACTTTATAGCTCTTAATATGGTAGAATAGTTGAAATTAATAAGCTGTAAAGATTAAATGCTTGGTCGCGGTTTAACTACACCGATGAGGAAGGGCTTGGTTAATATGCGCTGTTTGTTATCAATCTCATTACTTGCTTTATTAGTATCACTGTCATTAGTTAGCTCAACGACCGCAGTTTATCCCGTTGATGACCTTAATGATGATATATCTGATGTAACTTTGCAGGCTGACCAGTTGCAGCAATCCGGCATTCCCTTGGTAATAAATGAGTTCGTAGCTTCCAACAACAGTTCCGCCCTGGATCCACAGGATCAATATGATGACTGGATCGAAATCTACAACTTTGGTGCTGATGCTATTGATCTGGATGGTATGCACCTGACGGATAACCTCTCTGTTCCGGATAAGTGGCGGATACATAGTGACACTCGGGGAGCTACTGTCATTCCGCCGGGCGGTTTTCTGGTGATATGGGCCGACAACGACACCGCCGACGAAGGATTGCATGCCAATTTCAGGCTAAGTGCCGGCGGTGAGGAAATCGGCCTGTTCGATACGGATGGCAGTACGCTGATTGACAGCGTTGTCTTTCTCGACCAGACCACTGATATTTCCTATGGCCGCTTTCCTGATGCTAATGATGTTTGGCGTTTCATAGCTGAGCCTACACCCGGAGAGGAAAATACCGGTGGATATTTGGGCTTTGTTGATGAACCGAAATTCAGCCGCGAACACGGTTTTTATAACACGCCTTTCTCTGTTACACTCGCCACTGAAACTAAAGGTGCTGTTATATACTATACGCTTGATGGCAGTGAGCCGTATGATACTAACGGCCGTGGGCGTGGCCCCAGTGGTATGCTCTATACCGAACCCATTCTAATCACAACGACCACGAATCTTCGAGCCAAGGCAATTAAACCTGGCTGGAAACTCTCAAATGTCAGGACAAAGAATTACGTTTTTCTTGAACCGGATATCCAAAATTTCAGTTCTAATCTGCCCATAGCTGTAATTGATACATTCGGAAAAGGTGTGGGTCAAACGACCGAGACTCAGACTTTGGCTTTTGCCGGATTCATCGATAATACAGCCCGTGGCAGGGCCAGACCGACCAATACGCCGGATTTCATGGGTAAAGCCGGCCTTAATATTCGTGGCAAAAGTTCAGAAGGTTTTGCCAAAAAACAGTACCACCTTGAAACTTTAGATGAAAATAATACCGACAAAGATGTTTCTATTCTTGGTTTTCCCGCTGAATCAGACTGGGTTCTTTCTGCTCCATACTCGGACAAATCACTCATGCGTAATTTTCTGACCTATAAGTGGAGCAATAATATGGGGCAGTATGCAGTCCGCACACGGTATATCGAGTTGTTCCTGAACACCAACGGTGGCGGGATTTCGATGGGCGATTATGTTGGCGTGTACATTCTGATGGAAAAGATTAAAGTGGGTAAAAATCGCGTCAATATCTCAAAGCTTGAACCATCTGATAACACTGAGCCTGATATATCCGGCGGTTACATTGTCAAGAAAGACAAGCTCGACACAGGTGACCTGACATTTAATACCAGCAGGGGATTGAGCCTGATACACCTGGAGCCTGATAAAGAAGAAATCACACAAGAACAGAAGGATTGGATCAAAGGCTATATCGATGAGTTCGAGGCTGTGTTGTATGGACCGAACTTTACTGATCCTATCGATGGATATGCTAAATATATAGATGTCGATTCATTTATTAACATACACATTCTTGTCGAACTAACTAAAAATATCGATGGCTTTCGCCTCAGTACATATATGTTCAAGGACAGAGGCGGTAAGTTGAATATGGGGCCTGCCTGGGATTACAACTTATCACTCGGCAATGCCGATTATCTTGAAGGCTGGATACCCACTGGGTGGTACTACCCCCTGATAAGTGCTGGTGACTATCCCTGGTGGCGTCGCCTGTTTGAAGACCCGGAGTTTCAGTCGCGTTACGCCGACAGGTGGTTTGTTCTGCGACAAAGTTTGTTTGATACTGGTATGTTGCTTCAGGACATTGATGATGTCGTCGATCTGCTCGGTGAAGCACAGGTCCGCAACTTTGATCGCTGGAAGATTCTTGGTACTTATGTGTGGCCGAACTGGTTTATTGCTCAGACTTATCAGGAAGAAATAGACTGGATGAAGGGGTGGCTCCAGGATCGGGTGACATGGATGGATACTCAAATTGCCGCTGAATTTGCCACTGCTCCGCCGCTCTTCAGCCGGCAGGGCGGTCGGGTTAATCAGGGATTTAATCTTACAATGTCTGCTTCGTTTGGTACTATTTATTACACTCTCGATGGTACCGATCCGCGCCTGACAGTAATCGAACCGGGTGAAACAATTAGTACTACTCTTGTTGGCGAAAGTGACAATAAGCGCGCGTTTGTACCTATGGATCCCGTCAGTGACAATTGGAAAGGTGGCGGGCCCTTCGATGACTCAGCATGGTTGGAGAGCCTCGCGGGCCCGGGTGGCATTGGGTTTGAAAGGGGAGTAGGCTATGAAAACCTCATCAGCCTTGATATCGGTGGCCTTATGGCCAGAAAAAATTCTACATGTTACATCCGTATCCCGTTTTCTTTTGACAGTGGTCCTGCTAACTTTGATTTTATGACGCTAAATATCCGCTACGACGATGGATTCATCGCCTACATCAATGGCATCGAAGTGGCCAGACGCAATTTTACCGGCACGCCGCAGTGGAATTCCGGTGCCGATGTCGCCCACTCCGACTCTGAGGCAGTTAATTTCGAGAGTATAAACATTTCAGCTTTCCTTGAAACGCTTCAAACCAATAACAACATCTTGGCCATCCAGGGTTTGAATTCATCCACGGTTGATTCTGATTTTCTAATCTCTGCCGAACTAATTGCCGAGGAAAACATTCCTTCTCAAAGCGGTAGCTCTTTGCCTAATGTATTTCAATATACTGAGCCAGTCACTCTGGACCACAGCGCTCACATCAAAGCCTGCATATTTAAAGGCGACACGTGGAGTTCGTTGAACGAGGCGATCTTTGCTGTAGATCCATTAGCAGAAAACCTGCGCGTCACAGAGATTATGTATAATCCTTTTAATCCGAATACCGAGTACATTGAACTGAAAAACATCGGGGCCGTAACTATTAATCTGAATCTGGCCAAATTTTCAAACGGAATTGATTTTACATTCCCGAACATAGAGCTTGCACCCGGCGAATATGTCTTAGTAGTTCAGGACATCGACGCCTTCGAGATAAGATACGGCACCACCCTTAATATTGCCGGCCAATACACCGGCAGCTTGAATAATGCCGGAGAGCGAATAAAACTTGAAGATGCCATTGGCCAAACAATTCTGGACTTCGAGTACAAAGACCGCTGGCGCTCTATTGCCGATGGCCATGGTTTCTCTCTGACAATAATTGACCCTGCCAATACAGATCCATACGATTGGAATGAGAAAGACTCATGGCGTGCAAGTGCATATCTCAGCGGTTCACCGGGCGAAGATGACAGCGGCATTGTTCCCGACTTCGGCGCAGTGGTTATTAACGAGGTCTTAGCTCATTCACACGCCGATGCCGCAGACTGGATAGAGCTGCATAATACCACCGGTACTGCTATCGACATTGGAGGCTGGTTCCTTAGTGACAGCAGCTCTGATCTTATGAAATACCAGATCGACCCCGGGACAATAATTGCTCCGGATGGATATATCGTTTTCTACGAAGACCAGCATTTCAGGAACATAGCTGCTCCAGGTGCTTATCAGACCTTTTCCCTGAGCGAGAATGGTGAAAGGTTATATTTAAGCTCCGCCGAAAACGGTCTTTTAACAGGCTATCGTAATGTAGAGGATTTCGGTGGCTCCGAGACCGGCGTATCTTTTGGCCGATACTATAAGTCCAGTACTGGCAATTACAACTTTGTACCGATGTCTGAGAATACTCCAGGCTCAGCTAATGCTTATCCAAAGGTCGGCCCGATAGTCATCAACGAGATTATGTACAATCCGTCTTGGCCTGATGGAGGCTCATATACCAACGACCAGTATGAATATATAGAACTTCTCAATATCAGCAGCGAACCTGTTTCTTTATATAATTTTGAAAAAGCTCAGCCGTGGAAGTTCACCGACGGCATTGAATTTATCTTTCCTGCTGATGTTCCAGTTACTATACCTGCCGGCGGATATTTGCTGGTGGTCAAGGACCCGGAGGCGTTTTCCTGGCGGTATCCGATGGTTCCTGTTGAGAAGATTCTTGGTCCATACAGCGGCACCTTAAATAATACCGGCGAGAGGCTTGAGCTTTCGATGCCAGGTGACGTGGATGAGTCCGGCACACTTTATGATATTCGCGTTGACAGGATAAGTTACAGTGATGGCTCTCATCCTGAGAATTCCCCAGATGGAGTTGACCATTGGCCTACAATCCCGGACGATGGCTTGGTATCTTTGTCACGGATCTCTCCGCAAAACTACGGCAACGACCCCGCAAACTGGACTTCCTCATCACCTTCACCCGGAACAGTTAATCCGTAAAATTTTAAGGAAAGCAGAAAAAAGTGTCTGATAAGAAGCGCCCTCGCTATTGGCTTTTCTTCAGAATTTCCATCAATTCATCTTCTGTCAATGAAATCGGATTCCCTTTCATACTGCTTGACTTTTGAGCTTTCGCAACTACTGCCGAAAAATCCCGCTCTTTCAATCCAAATTTCGATAGAGGCGGCACTTTTAATGCCTGGCAAATATTACGCACCCACTCTACCCCATCGAATGTGGTTGCCGTACTTCTGTTAAGCAGTTGGGCTACCTCATCATAACGAGCTAATACCGGTGAGCCGGGCGAGCGTTTTTGCAAAGCTTGTACGTTTGCTTCTATAACATACGGCAAAAGCCGGGCGCATATTGTTCCATGAGGGGCCAAAATCATTCCACCCAACGGACCGGCAAAACCATGCACAGCTCCTAATTTTGCGTTAGCGAGAGCTAAACCGCTAAATAGACTTGCCAATGCCATATCTTCACGGGCGGTAGAGTTGCTGCCGTCTTCATAAGCTTGCAGTAAAGAACGGCCTGCTCGCTTTAGACCCTCTCGGCATATACCATCTGTCAATGGATTGGCATTATTGGAAACATAGGCCTCCATGAGTTGAGTGAGCGCATCCAAACCTGTACTGGCTGTAATAGATGGTGGCATTGAATGAGTCAGCACTGGATCAACCACGGCCAAACGGGCAGATACAAATGGACCGCGCAAACTTACTTTGACCTGATGCTCAGGTACACTCAGCACAGCATTTTGGGTGACCTCGGCCCCTGTTCCCGCCGTAGTAGGAATCGCAATATAAGGTACCGGGCTTTGAGTTAGCGGCTTACCACGACCGACAACCTCAAGGTAATCCTCCAGCTCACCGATGTTGGTCAGCATTGCGGCGATGACTTTACCCGTATCTAAAGCGCTTCCACCGCCAATGCCGATTACTAAATCACTTTGGGCTCGGCGGGCCTGTTCAATACCTGCCTTTGCTATAATTGTTGTTGGCTCACCGGTAACACTGAACGTGACATATTCGATTCCCTGTTGTTTTAAATTTTCTAACAGCGGCTCGGCTCGTTCGAGACTTTGCCCTGTAACAACATCAGCACGTTTTCCCATCTTGGCTGCCATGGGCGCGACGTCCAGGATTGTCCCGGAGCCGAAAATTATATGAGTAGTGGTCGCAAATTCAAATCTCATTATCTCTCATGCTCAAGATTAAATTCTGCAATTAATCCCAGCCCTGTTCATCAGGAAATACATTTGTGTATTTAATACTGGTCCTCGGCTTAGCCATCATATCTGCAACAGTATCTCGCCATTTTTTATAATGAGCTGTTTCTTTGTGCCTTGCCGGGTCATCTGTTGTTCGATAAACCTCAACCAGCACGAAACGTGTTAAATCATCTTGTTGTTGAATAATATCAAATCGTGCAATACCCGGTTCCTGAATGCTGTTACGGGCATTTTCAAGAGAGGCTTGCTGAAATGCTTGAACTTGATCAGATTTTACATGAACAAAAACGTGGACTACCAACATAACATTCTCCTTACAGTGTCATCCAAAAATATAAGTTTACCAAATAAGCTGCCTGTAAACAAATGATTCTTAATATCTCTGAAATCTGCTATTTATATTCGTAAATTTTACGAGCAATCAATCAATATCAAACTCTTAAAAAGTAATTAAATGACCAAAACACCCTTAGGGATATTATAAATTTGGCGTTAGAATATCGGACCTTAAAATTAAAAGAGAATACCAGCTATATCACTAAATTGTCTTGACACAGCTATTGATATTGTGTATAATTAATTAAGTTGTGAGTGCAAGTAGTAGCGGCTTACGCTATAAAGCATTAAACACGAAAATGCATGTAAAGGCACTATGCAATATGGAGACTGGGTGAATGAAAAGCTGATAACAAATCGCCTGTCTCCTTCTTTTTTGCGCTTATAAAAGAGTTATTGTTATGTGTCCTGCTTTCGATTCACGGCTTACTGCGTGGCTCTACACCCAGCAGGTGACGCACAAAAAAATCCATACGCCTCCGGCTGGCATAGGGCGTTTCACCAACACCATGACCGCGGCCCGGTACTACCAGCATATCGAAATCCTTATCTGCATTAATGAGAGCATCGACCACCTGTATAGTCGAAGCGGGGTCCACGTTCTTATCGAGTTCTCCTACAGTAAGCAGAAGTTTGCCTTGTAGTTTATGAGCTTGTGTAACGTTCGATTGTTCTTCGTAATGCGGCCCAATTGGCCAGCCCATCCAGAGTTCATTCCACCAGATTTTGTCCATTCGGTTGTCATGACAACCGCAGTCGGCAACAGCAACTTTATAGAAATCACCGTAAGCCAGCAGTGCGCGTAATGCACTTTGCCCGCCCGCTGAACCACCGTAGATACCAACTCGTGTAATATCCATCTGGGGATACTTTGCGGCGGCAGCTTTCATCCAAAGAATACGGTCGGGAAAGCCTGAGTCGCCCAGATTTTTCCAGCAGACGTCATGGAATGCTTTTGAGCGGTGTGAGGTACCCATGCCGTCGATCTGAACAACAATAAAACCAAGTTCAGCAATAGCTTGCTGGCGGATTTTTATACCGAAGGATTTCGGGACAAAAGCACCATGTGGGCCAGCATAAATCTGTTCAATCACAGGGTACTTTCGATTCGAGTCGAAATTGCTTGGGCGAATAATGATACCATAGATATCTGTTTTACCATCTCTACCTTTTGCGACAAATCGCTCTGGTGGATGCCAACCGGTCTTAAGCAGTTCACTCCAGTCGGCCCGTTCCAATTCGCAAATTAGTTTTCCCTCGTTGGAATCGCGCAAATCGGTAATTGGGGGCTGGTCAACTCTGGACCATCGGTCGAAGAAGAATCGGCGATCCGGTGAAAACACAACTTCATGCGTACCATCTCCTTCGGTCAGCACGATAAGGCCTGAGCCGTCAAAATTAATCCGGCAGAGATGGACATAGTAAGGATCCTGTCTTTCACGGATACCGCCGGCCCTAAACCATATTTGTCGTTTGGCTTCATCGATTTTCTCGACACCGCGGACTACCCATTGTCCTTTAGTGATTTGGTTTTTTACACAACCGGTTTTTGCATCGTAAAGATAAAGATGGTTCCAGCCGTCACGTTCCGACATCCAGATAATCTCATTCGTGTCGTCGAGGTAATGACTGAATTGCTTGCCTGCATAATCTATGAATGTTTTGCTCTGCTCATCAACGATAATGGAGGTTTCCCCCGTCTCGGCATTTACGTTTATTATACGCAACTCCTGGTGACCACGTTGATTGTAGAGAAAAGTAAACCGTTTTGAATCTGGTGACCAGCGAATATCCGAAATTCTCCAGGGATTCTCGAAAAGTTTATCTGAAACAGGAATTTGCCGCTTAAGAACGACGTTGAACAATTGCGGCTTTGAAATATCAATGCGGTCCCCTGGTTTAGTATAAGAAATTGTATGCAGCTTGGGTTGTAACTGGTCTTTGGGCGACGATTCGATAAGGTGAATCTTCCTGTCATCACCTTTCTGAGTACGCAGCACGACGATTTTTTCAGAATCCCCGGACCATCGAAAACGTTTCGAATATGCGTCTTTTTCAGTGCCGTCACTGCTGAGAGTAAACTCCTTCCCGCTTTCAAGATTCCGAACACAGAGATTATAGTCTTTGATAAAGGCGAGCCATTTACCATCGAGAGACTCACCACTTCGCTTTGTTTCTTTCTTTTGTTGTCGTTTGATAGTCCTGTTATCAAGGTTATCGTCTATTAAAGCATCTGCTGCTTCTTCAGTGGCTGTAAACACAGCCAGGGTCTTTCCGGCGTCGTCGGTTACCAGCCATGCGTGTCCGGCAAATGTATGCTGCTGATGAATCTGGTCTGTGTGGATCGTGGCATAGTGACGTCGCTGCCCCTCAGAATCCAGCCAATAAATCTTCACATCGTTCTTAGTGCGATTAATGAATGTGATGGAAGTCTCTTCGCCGGTCCGAGCACTTGCACTGAGCCGACCGAGCGGTTCAAGCGATGTAATCTCTTGTTCCTCTTGTAAGACCTCCTGAATCTCATAATTTTGCAAATCACATTTCCATCTTTTACTTTGGCTCCTGAACAGAACTTCTGAACCGGACTTGCTGAATTCGAGATTATCAATTGGAAGCTGGTCTGCCTGGATTTCTTTTCCGGTGGCTTTGGATAGTGCTGCCGCAAGACGCTTATGGTCAAAAGCTCTTTGCCGTACACCGGTTTCAGCATTGACGAGAATAAACTCATTTCTCTCTTTGCTCAGGTCGTTGCGATACCAGAATTGTGCATTATCATCCAGCCAATGGGCAGCAACCCGGTTCTTAAAAACTTTATTGGCTGTGATTTTCTTCAGATTTAACGCTCGTTCATAGTCGCTGCGGGTTCCCTGGGCGGCGGTGTTCTGAATCGGAACAAGAGCTAATACTGTAGCCAGAATTAAAGCGTTCAGTCCAATGGGGTTTTTCATTGTTTCTATCCTGCCTCCTGCTTTTCATATTAAAGGGTATTATCTTGGCTTTTATTACGAACTCGCAATACTTAATACCTTAAGCTCATGAGGCCGAATTGTTAGTAACATATCAGCATCCACCGCACGCTGTTGTCCGGTTTGAGGTTCGAGTAAATAACCCCTTCCTTGAGCCGAAATAGCCGCCCTGAATTTGAGGTCCTTTTGGCCTTCGTTAAATATTATATAGTAGTGAATTCTGTCTTTTACAACGTGACGGACTCTAATATCCGGTGAGCTTGGTGAAAAACTGATGTCTTTAGGTATTTGGCTGTTGATTTTCTCCAGAAGCAAAGTTGGGTTATCATCTTTTTCCCAACGAATAAGGCGACCGGCCTGCTCTAATGTTTGCAGCGCCTCTTTTGCTTCGGGTGGCGGATTAAATTCAACAATTAACGCCTTATAATGCATACCTGCAATATGGATACCGTCAGGTTTTACTTGCGCATCTTCCCACAGGTGTCTGGCTTCGAGATAATTGAAGTCGAGTTGGTTTTGGAAGCAAACCTTAGCGGCTTGCCATGGTAAGTGATCATTAAGACCGAGAATCGCAAGCGAGCAGATGTGCTTGCTGTCAGTGTTCAGCCAGCACAAACGCCGGCTTGCATCGGCAAAGGGCTTATATTCTTCCCACCAGGGACTGTTCGGCCCGACATCAGGTGGACGCTCATCGACACGGGGACCTCTAACTGAGTAATAGAAGGCATGTGGAACCAGCAGATTACAGCCGCGGGCAATTAGCCAATTGGTAAGCCATTTCATCTCGTCGAAAGTAAAATTGTGTCCGAATGCCCCGCAATATTCGTTTAAGTTGCGCCTTCGGCCGAGATGGATCATTGCTGATGAAGCACACTTGCCCTGAGTTGATTGAGGGCCTTCCAAAGCACTGGCTTTACCAGGCTCGATATAACGCCAGACAATGTCTTGCCCCGGCGTGTGAAAATACCTCAGATGTCCGATATCGTCTGGAGCGGCCGGGTGCCCGCATAGGCCGATTCCGTGAGAGTCACACCACTGAGAAATTTGTTTGTAAAATGTCTCTTCGAGCCTTGATTGCAGGGCTCGAAAGTAATCACTCCGATATCGTTCGGCATCCGGTTCGTCTCTGTACCAGAGCGTAGGAAGGTATGGAGCGAAATCATAGCCAAGAAACCGATTTACGTGTTCGAGTATCCCGGTTGTCCCTGGCACAGCCCCTCGCTCCGAACGTTTAGCAAGGAAAGATGGCTCATCCGTAAATACCGCATGAATTGTTTTTCCGAAATGTCCTTTGAACTCATCGTAGTAACGCTGATATACCAGGCGAATAAAACAAGCTACAGCCTCCGGATTAAGAATGTCCGCTGCTGGCGGTGAATTCTCTGGAACTTCTCTATGGTTGGCTCGTCTGGGCGGATCATCCTCAAGGAAGTGTAGCCCCCGAATTATAGAATACCCATCCCTGATAGCTCTATCAACAATAGCTGTCCGATGTCCGTTTCCTTTGCGTTTGGTAATAGCCACGAGATTTTGGCCCCGAGCAAGCTCAGGTTCTCCATTTATGCCGATATGTATACCGTATTTCTCTGTGCCCGGCTCTGTCTCATCAAGGTCAATAGCAAAAAAGCCTCGAGTTCGAAAGGCCTTGTTCTCTTTAACAACCTGTCCGCTCGATGAGCCGCTCGGGTACATACCCTCATCATAGAGTAATACCAGCATGCCGTGTTTAGCCGCCTCTTCAATAGCAATACGCATGAACTTAATCATGTTCTCGCTCATCCAGCCGATACTTTTGGGCAGCCCTGCCCGTGGATGAATCAGGAATCCATAGACTCCGTGTGCCCGGAAATCTTCGATTTGGCGAATAATCTCTTCTTCCGTGAGTTTGTCGTTCCAAAACCAGAATGGACAAAGAGAAAATTCCGCAGGTGGATTCAGCCAACCGGTGGATACCTTTTGCAGATTTCCATTTCTGCTTGGTCTGTTCGTACCTGACGAAGCGTAAACTGTAGCCGCTCCGATAGCCCCTGCTCCTAAAGATGCCAGGAAACGGCGTCTGTCGATATAGTATGAGTTATGTGGTTTTATTTGATCCATGACTAATGCTTCTCCGATCTATTTTCACAGTTTCAATTGTCCGAGCCAATGCGCACTAATACGCTCCATAATACCTGCCACGGCCTCCTGTTTCCCCGCCTGTATAAATATACAATTAAACAGCGACTATTTCAAGTTCGAACAGAAAATGATGACCATAAATGCCATTGAGCTAATGTAACCTCAACAGGTATAAATAGCAAATCCAGTTGACAATTCATACATTAAGGCATAAGATAAATGTGTTAATTTTGTTAATTTCCAAATATTTTTTGAAAGGAAACCTCTGATGAATAAAAGCATTCTTTGTACCTCACTATTCTTAGCCCTATGTTTCACTTGTGTAACGGTTTGTGCCGCCCAGGCAGCCAATCCCTTTGTCGGGCGCTGGGCATTAACAATTCCCGGCGGTGGAGCCGGCTGGCTCGGTGTTGAACAAATAGAAGGGGAACTCAAGGCAAGTATTCTCTGGGGTGGCGGAAGTGTGGTCCCTGTCACCAGGGCAAAAATGGATGCCGGCGCACTAAAGCTCGAGCGTGATCAAAAGATTAGACGCAGAGACGCTAAAGGCAAGGTTATCAGGACCGAAATATTGACGGAAACGATTATTGCAAGAGTCTCGGATGATACCCTGAGTTTAACTCAAATTCGCCCTCGCTCTAATGGAAAAGGTTCAAGCCGGAATGAGTTTAAGGGCAAAAGGATTCCTCCGTTGCCTCGAAAGCCGAACTTGTCTATGGCCAAATATGGTAAACCAATAGTACTGTTCGATGGAACCAATCTGGATAAGTGGGAACTGACCAATCCGAGGCAGACAAACGGCTGGTCGGTAAAAGATGGGATTCTTGTTAATAACCCTGTCCAGCAAGAGGGAAAACCTCATGTTTCTTATGGTAACCTTCGCACCAAAGCTGAATTCGAGGACTTCAACCTGAAATTAGAAGTGAAGGTTTCCAAGGGACAGAACAGCGGGATCTATCTGAGAGGTATCTATGAAATTCAGGTCAGCGATTCCTATGGCAGGCCGCTCGATTCGCATAACATGGGAGGTGTTTACAGCCGAATTAAACCTCTTGTGAATGCTGAGAAGCCGGCGGGGCAATGGCAGACCATGAATATCACTCTTTGGGACCGCCATGTAACTGTGGTATTAAATGATAAAGTGATTATTAACAATGAACCGCTCCTGGGTTGTACCGGCGGTGCGCTGTGGTCCGATCAATTCAAACCAGGACCCATTTATCTACAGGGTGACCACACTGGCATCAATTATCGAAATATCGTTCTCACGCCGATTATCAAATAAAATGACAGAAATTATGAACAGGGTTGTTTATGAAAAGTTTAGGCATTTATATCTCGATAATACTCACTCTTACTCTAACCAATAATGCTGTGAGTCGTTCACAAGCACGAAACAGGTTAAGGCCGAGAAGTGTTACATCCCCGCGTGCGGAATTGAGTCTCAAAAATGTCCCTTTTAAAATTGTGCACGAGACCTACCGGGAAACAGAAGGCCGGCAAAACTGGGAATTGCACTTGATAAATGCCGATGGTTCCGATCCCGCCAACCTTACCAATACACCAGACGTCGATGAGATGTATCCGCACGTTTCTCCCGATGGTACGAAAATTTGTTTCGTTGTTGATGAAGGGGAGGGCCGAAGAAGAGTTCGTAGTGTCTATTATATGAATATCAGTGGAACCGAACGTATCAAGGTTGCTGAAAACGCTCGGCAGCCGTGCTGGAATTTTGACGGCAAAAAAATTGCTTATCTGCCGGGAGAATTTGAACGATACAATGCCCGGCCGTACGCAACTTCGGGCCTTACAATTTACGATCTTGAGACCGGTTCACATACACCGCATCCAAATAAAAGTTTACAGCACATTTACGCTCTGTGTTGGGCACCCGACGAAAATTGGTTTGCTGCTGCTATCCAGGGAGGCATGGGCTACAGTGATGCTATCCTGGCTTTTGAGGCCAATGGAACGAGAGTATTCGACCTGGGATGGATGGGAGTTAAGGGCTGCCGACCCGACTTTAATCTAGAAGGCAACAAAATGACCTGGGGGGAAACTGACTGGAACCTAAAGATAGGTGATATTGATCTTACAGGCGCTACACCTAAGGTTACTAATATACGCCAGGTAGTCGAATGCCTCCGGCAGTCTAAAGTTTATCATGTCGATTTTTCACCGGATGGCCAGTACATTGCTTTCAGTTACGGCCCTTTTAATGGAGCCCAGCAGGTTGGCGGTAAAGCGAGAGGCTGGGATATCTGTGTGAGTGATATGTCCGGAAATTGGGTCAAAATTACTGATGATGGCAGGCACAACAAGGAACCCGATTGGGTGCCGATTTCACAAAAGAAAACTGACTGACGAAAAGGAGAAAATCGCAATGAAACGATATGTTTTTTTTGCTCTTGTATTGAGTTTACTTGTGGCAAATCAGGCTCTTTGTGCCCCAAAGCTGCCGGATGATCCTAAGCTTCGGAAGACACCTTATCCAAAATCTGCACTAAACCTCAAGGAAATCCCATTCCGAATTGTATATGAAACCTACCGCCAAACCAACGGCAAAAATAACTGGGAACTGTACCTGATAAACGCCGATGGTTCCAATCCCGTTAACCTAACCAACACTCCTGATGTGGATGAGTTATATCCTCATGCTTCTCCTGATGGCACCAAGGTTTGTTTTGTTACCGATGAAGGTGTAGGTAGAAAGAAAATTCGAAATGTTTATTATATCAACATCGATGGGACCGGACGCATCAAAGTTGCTGATAATGCCCGCCAGCCCTGTTGGAGTCCTGACAGCAAAACTATAGCTTATCTGAAGGGTGAATTTCCTCGTTACACCATTACAGACTATGCTACTAAGGGGATTTTCTTTTACGATATAAATACGCAGCAGCACAGAGAGCATCAAAACAAAAATCTGCATCATCTTTATAATATTTGCTGGTCGCCGGACGGTAATTGGTTTGTTGCTACGGTGCACGGAGGCATGGGTTTCAAACATGCCGACCTGGCAATTGAAGCTGATGGTCCTAATGTTTATGATTTAACTAAGTTTGGCGTCACGGGTTGCAGGCCTGATTTTAGCTTCGATGGCAAAAAGATAACCTGGGGATTGACTGATTGGGATTTAGGCATTGCTGATATCGATTTTACATCCTCAGCACCAAAGGTTACTGATGTTCACCGTTTTATCAAGTGCCGGGAAGAATATGAAGTGTATCACACTGATTTCTCTCCCGACGGCAGGTACATTGCTTTCAGTCACGGCCCAAAAGCTACTGAAATGGTAGGCGGCAAAGCCCCGGGCTGGAATATCTGTGTAAGCGATATAACAGGCAAATGGGTGGAAATAACCAGCGACGGCAATCATAACAAAGAACCTGATTGGGTGCCGATTACAAAAACAACACGTTGAGACCAAAGTTTCATTTTACCGACACTTACAATAAAGCTGAGAAAAAGGAATATAGTCAATGACCATCCCGTATAAAGATTTGATCAGTTATGCCCTTTATCTTCTGATTGTATTGACATTTGTTTCAGGTTGTCGACGTGTTGAGGACCAGGCCGATAAGCTGGAGGCTATAACAACAAAAACCGGAATTGAGATGGTAAAAATTCCTGAAGGCTGGTTTGATATGGGAAGCTCGAACGGTTCACCGGATGAGTCTCCGGTGCATAAGGTATGGATCAGCTCATTCTGGATGGACAGATATGAAGTGGTCCAGGAGCAATTCAAGAAATTTCAAATTTCTGACCCTTCTCATTTCAAAGACCCGAATAATCCCTTGGAACAGATTAACTGGACCGATGCCGCTCTATTTTGCAATGAGCGTTCACTCGCCGAGGGTCTCGAACCCTGCTACGATGAAGAAACATGGGAATGTAATTTCCAGGCCAATGGCTACAGGTTGCCCACGGAAGCCGAATGGGAGTATGCTTGCCGGGCTGGCACCAGCACAAATTTCAGCTTTGGTAACGATGCCCGAAACTTAAAAGACTATGCATGGTTTGCTGAGAACTCATCAGAAAAAACACATCTGGTAGGACAGAAGAAACCAAATCCATGGGGGCTTTATGATATGTATGGAAATGTATCAGAATGGTGCAATGATTTTTATTCCGAGAGTTATTATGAAAATAGCGATCAAAAAAATCCGAAAGGACCAGTTAAAGGTAAGGAAAGAGTCTTGAGAGGTGGAGCGTGGAACTCCAGTCCCGACAGTTGCCGGTCATCATATCGTTCGAGCGACCCTTCTATCGATGATACCTGTCTTGCCAGTGATGCTATAGGATTTCGCTGTGTAAGAAATGCATCTGATAACGTATCAACGGTGAAGGGTATGGTGAGCAAACCAGCTTTGCAGGAATCCAAAGGCGGGCAAACTCAGGAAAAACCCAAAACGGCACTGGTCTATGATGACATCTATCTCGAACACAAAACAACACCGGGCCATCCGGAAACGTCTCAGAGATTGGTCGAGATAAAAGCCAGATTGGAGGCAAGTGGATTATACTCTCAGTTGCTCAAGCTAACACCGAAGCCAATCCCTTCCGAATGGCTGACAACGGTTCACTCGCCCGAGTATATTCAGCGTGCTAAACAAAGTTGCGCAAATAATGCAGGATACCTTGATTCCATGGATGTTCCGATATCGGCAAAATCCTGCGAGGCAGCGCTGATGGCTGCAGGAGGAGTGCTTTCAGCTATCGATGCTGTCGTAGAAAAAAAAGCCGCAAACGCCTTTTGTGCAGTCCGTC
>JAVVFI010000189.1:0-10082 GCA_032250555.1 Sedimentisphaerales bacterium | reverse complement strand
ATAGTAGGTATGGCGCTGAGCTCAATTACTATGCACATGCTCATCTGTGGTTTTGCCGCCTGTGAAGTATTCGGTGTCGAACCGGGCGGATGGCGTTACCGGCTGGCCTGCCTGATTCCTGCACCAGGCGTATTTGGTGTAGTACTCTGGGGATATATAGGGCCCTGGATCGCCATACCCGCCTCGGCAATTTGCGGCCTGATGCTGCCCATCGCCTTTATTGCTTTCTTCATCCTCAACAACAGTAAAAGGTATCTCGGCAAAGACAAACCAACAGGTATAAAAGCATTAGTTTGGAATATCGCAATGCTTGTCTCTATTGGCGCTACCGTAGCCAGCATAGTCTATTATCTTCATTCCTTAATCCGATAGTGGCTGGATTAAGTTTTAACGAAAAGATTATTTTGGGAGTAAGAGATAGATGAAAGATATAAAAAGACGTGATTTTTTGAAAATGGCGGCCATGGGAGCTTTGTCGGGTGTGAGTGGAGTTTCATTTGGCTCCGGCAAAGCCAGGAAACCCAACTTCGTTTTTATTATTGCCGACGACTGCACCTTTCGTGATATCGGTTGCTATGGCGGTCAGGCCTATACACCGAACATAGACAAACTGGCATCCGAAGGAATGCGTTTTACTCAATGTTTCCAGGCAGCGCCAATGTGCTCACCGACACGGCACAACATCTATACCGGTCTGTACCCGGTCAAAAGCGGCGCTTACCCGAATCACACCTTTGCCAAAGAAGGCACCAAAAGCGTCGTCCACTACCTAAAACCGCTCGGTTACCGTTTGGCACTCAGCGGTAAACGCCATATTAAGCCGGAGGAAATATTTCCATTCGAATATTCAGGTAAAGGAAATAATCCCGACTTTACTGCCCTCGACAAATTCGTAAGTGAGTGCAAAGAGAGACAAACACCATTCTGTATATTCGCCTGCTCCAACGAGCCGCATTCACCGTGGGACAAAGGCGATGCCTCACGCTACGATGCAGCTAAACTGAAACTGCCTCCCTACTTTGTCGATACCAAAGTAACACGTGAAAATATGACGAGATATCTGGGGGAGATTACATATTATGACGGCCAGGTTGGCCAGACCCTTGCGCTTCTGGATAAATATAACCTTGCAGATAATACTCTGGTGATAGTGGTCAGTGAGCAGGGTTCGAGTTTTCCGTTTGGAAAATGGACGTGTTACGATACGGGGCTGCAATCCGCATTTATTGCCCGCTGGCCCGGAAAAACCAAGCCCGGTACAGTCAATAACGCATTGATAGAATACGTCGATGTCTTGCCGACATATATTGAGGCGGCGGGCGGAACACCACCGCCGGTACTCGATGGAAAGAGTCTCTTGCCGGTTCTGTTTGGAAAGGCAAAAGAACATAAGAAATACGTCTTCGGTGAGATGACAACGCTTGGCATCATAAACGGCTCAGAGCATTTCGGCATTCGCTCGATTCGCTCAAGCAGATTTAAATACGTATGGAACTTCACGCCGGATACAAAGTTCCAGAATGCCTGCACCAGTTCGAACATCTTCAAGTCATGGCAAACTAAAGCTGCAACCGATAGTGATGCCGCGGATAAAGTTCGCCGTTACGAACACAGACCGGCCGAAGAACTATATGACATTACAAAAGACCAATACGAGTGGGTAAATCTCGCCGAAGATCCAAAATACGCAAGTGTTAAAGCTGACCTAAGAAGGCGCCTGCTCGAATGGATGGAAGCCATGGGAGATAAAGGCCAGAAGACCGAACTCGAAGCATTGGAACATCAGGCTAAAAACATGCCCAAAAAAAACAACGCTTCGGTAAAAAGGAAAAAAAGACAGCAAAATAAAAGAGCCGGTAATCCTTAAACGATTGAAGAGTTAAATACCAAGTTCAATCAGCTCGTCATCTGTCAGAGAATCTATCTTCGGATTTGGAACAAGAAAATATGTCGCCTCGCAACCTGGGTCGGCATATTCTGTAAGGGTAAGCTTTATATCGGCTTTGCCCGCGGCATTGTAATTATTAGGATTCCAGAATTTAGCCTCACAGGTCAAACCATTTGGCCGAATAGAATCATCTTTGCCGGACAGCTTTAACGAAGATGGATCAAGCCACATGAGTCTCATCATTTCAGGATCAAAATCTTTTTGACGTTCAGGATTCAGACAAAATAACATAGGACCACGCATAACAGCAACACGCCCCGCCTGACTCTTTCTTCCTTTCACCAGCCGCAAAGGCATCGGCATTTGCAGCCTGACTTCATCGCCCGCTTCCCACTTCCGGCTTACCATAAAGAATGAACCTCCTCTGGCGGTCATTCTCGTTATATCTCCATTAATCGTAATATCTGCTATGTCACACCAACGTGGAATCCGTAAATACACTGGAAAACGAGCTGGCTTTGATGGGTTAAGATGAATGACCACGTTTCCCGAATTTGGATAATCCGTTACTTGACGAACCTCAAGAGAAAGGCCTTTTTTGACATCGAAAACGGCAGAAGATTCCGCATACATATTTATCGCCAAACCCTCATTCCTGTGATAGTAAATCATACCCGGCAGCTCAGCAATAATTCTCCTGAAATTGCACGGACAACAATAAGTATCACCGTCAAAATAAACACGCGGCCCCTCAAAAGGCGCATAATATCTTAGCCGGCGGCCATCGGGAGATTGCGCAGCAAACAGTCCGTTGTATATCGTTCGTTCCATTATATCGCCATAGATGGATTCACCCTCAATCTGAAGCATAGTATCCAGCCATCGAACCAGGTAGGCAGTGGCACAGGTCTCACCCAATTTGAAAAATCCCTGTTGATTACTATGCCAGCATTCCTGATAACCGCAAAGGCCCGGTATCAGCAATCCATCTTGTCGAACTAAAAAATCAAAGGTTTTCCGTGATTGGCTCATTAGCTGCGCATTCGATTGCAACTGATGTAATCTTAATTGTGCAAGACAATGGCACAAATGATAATATGCGTGCCCTTCGAGATTTCCCCATCGCCCCTGAATCAACTCTGTATCCCAGTCCGGCAATTTCCTGTGATTTACACAGAAATCCAAATATAGCTTTTCGCCGGTTTGCTCGTATAGAGCAAGCATGGCTTCTTCCAAACCGGTAGTAGCAACATAAACTGAAATCCAGTCATTCGTTTGCCGATTAGGATCAACAGACCAGCGCCTTATTATATAATCCGCCAGTTTTTTGGCAGCTTTAAGTGAGGATTTTTCCTTGAAATATTTATAATCACTGGTCAAACCCAACACAATATAGCCCATTTCATGAATATCCCACAATTGCCACATTCGCTCTTGAGGTACAAATATACCTATATATCCATCTTCTTCCTGAGTCTTAATAGTTTCATCAATAATATGTTTCTTCAGCTTGAGCACCTTTTCATTTTTTGTATATGCAGCGAATCTAACAAGACTGTCAATGAATTTGCCTAAACCTATATATCCGCCCTTACGGTTTCTCTGCCGGAAAGGTAGAAGAAAATCTTTGTCCGCATCAAGCACCAACGCATTGTTATTTATGGTAATATCAATCCTACGGCCGATTTCACCGTCGATTTTTACCTGGTCAATATTAAGGGGTGAAAGTTTCTCAACAGCATATATTGAATTGATTGTTATGCCGACATACAACAACACGAATAATGTTAAACCTGTCTTGGCTTTCTTTTGTTTGTCCATAATGATGTCTCCTGACTAAGATGTACATTGTACTCTTGCTTAGTTTGCAAATCAACGTAATTAGAAATCCTATTAATCGAACCTCGGCTCAATCATTTTATATTTGAAAATTGGAGGTTTTTATGCTATCCTTTCGACATGAAAAAGGCAGTTGAAAAAAGCCGCATATCAAATGTACTTTCAAATCACAAGAGGATGGTAAAGGAGCAAAATATGAACAATGAACGGATGAAAGCACACACCGCCTGGCTCACCGGGCTTATTATTTGTTCGTGCCTGTTTCCGGCGAGAATGTTAAAGGCTGAAACGGCAAAAGAAATCCTCGACACAAGTGGTGTCAAAGGCGGCCTGATAGTACATTTGGGTTGTGGAAACGCATCGCTGACAGCTCAATTGCGAGCCGGCAACCAATACTTTGTCCACGGCCTTGATACAGACCCGGCAGAAGTCGCAGCCACCAGAGATAATCTTATTAAACAAGGGATATATGGTCCTGTGAGTATCGATCAATGGAACGGAGAGTACCTGCCTTACGCCGACAATCTCGTTAATCTTATTGTAGCCGATGAACCTGAAAATATCTCTGAAGCAGAATTGCTTCGTGCGCTGGCCCCGGAGGGGGTCGCTCTGGTTCGGCAAAAAGGAAAATGGAAAAAGCTAACCAAGCCCAGGCCGGCGGAAATTGACGAGTGGACACATTATTTCCACGGACCGGACGGTAATCCGGTAGCCCAGGATTCTGTTGTCGGCCCGCCGGAAAGACTACAATGGATTGGAAGCCCACGTTGGTCACGTCACCATGACCATATGGCCAGCATGACCTCTCTTGTTTCAGCCGGAGGACGCCTCTTCTATATTCTTGACGAAGGCCCAACCGCTTCGATTCAGCTTCCTTCCCAATGGCGGCTCATCGCACGCGATGCGTTTAACGGAGTCATTCTCTGGAAACGCAATATCGACCAGTGGAACACCCAGCAGTATCCGCTCAAAAGCGGCCCGGCTCATCTGCTGCGCCGTCTCGTCGCTGTTGGCCAGCGCGTCTATGTCACTCTCGGCATCGACGCACCTGTAACCGCACTTGACGCAGCAAGCGGTAAAACTCTTCTGACATATCAGGACAGTGAACACACCCGGGAGATTGTGGTTTCCGATGGTGTCGCATTCTTCGTCGCTGATACTTCACGCTCCATCCTGCCCGACTGGCGCCGCAAAGACACTTACGTCTGGGCCAATACACAAAAGGCCAATCCGGGCTGGGGCTGGAAGGGAACCCCTCGCAGGATACTCGCTTACAACGCCAATACTGGTCATCTTTTATGGCAGGCTGAATCTCCGGTAGCTCCTTGTTCAATGGCAGTGAACTCTGAACGTCTCGTCTTCCACGATGGAAAAAAACTTGTTTGTCTGGATCGACGCAATGGCAATACTCTATGGGAAAGTGAATCGGCACCAACCGCTATACCCGTTCAAACCAATACAGGACCGCGAGTGTTGATCTACAAAGATGTTGTTCTTCTGGCAGCTAATACAGGAAAGATGTCAGGCTTTTCTCTCGGAGATGGAACGAAGCTCTGGGAGCAGACGCAACGCCCAAGTGGTCATCAATCCTTAAAAGACCTGCTCGTGGTCAACGGCCTGGTATGGACCGGTTCTATCGCAGGCAATCAAAACGATGGTGCCTTCGCAGGTTATGATGCAATCACTGGAAACCTGGCTCGGGAATTCCCTGCTGACGTAAAAGTTCACTGGTTCCATCACCGCTGCTACCCATCCAAAGCGACAGAAGATTATTTGATTACTGCGCGTAACGGTACCGAGTTCATCGACCTGACAGCCCAACACTGGAAGCCGCACCATTGGGTAAGAGGTGGCTGTATTTACGGCGTGATGCCGTGTAACGGAATGACCTATGCCCCGATGGACTCCTGCGGTTGTCAGTTGGAAGCAAAACTCACAGGTTTTAAAGCTCTCGCCTCCGGCCCCGGCCCACAGATAACCAAAGCCGTCCTTACGACCCGGAGCCGTCTGGAACAGGGGCCTGCCTACGGCAAACAAACCGGTATTTCTGCCGGGACTACAGACTGGCCTACATATCGACACGATGAAAGTCGCAGCGGCACTACTTCTGTTAAAGTTTCCAGCACATTGAAACAAAACTGGCAGGCAAAATTATCCGGTCGCCTCAGTGCCCCAACTATTGCCGCCGGCACACTTTTCGTCGCCTCAATTGACACTCACACCCTCCATGCCCTTAATGCAAAAACTGGTCTTAAGCTCTGGTCTTATACCACCGGCGGAAGAATCGATTCCCCGCCAACCTATTACAAAGGGCTTATCCTCTTCGGCTCGGCAGACGGTTATGTTTACGCCTTGCGCGCCGGCGACGGCATCCTGGCCTGGCGTTTCCGCGCCGCCCCGGTTGACCGCCGCATGATGGCCTGGGAACAGCTCGAATCCGCCTGGCCTGTGCACGGCAGCGTATTGGTCCACAACAACGTGCTCTACTGCACAGCCGGTCGAAACATGTATGTCGAGGGTGGAATTCGTTTCCTGCGTCTCGACCCAGTCACAGGCAAACTACTCGGCGAAACGGTCATGAACGACAAAGACCCGGAAACCGGTGAAGATATGCACTTGGCTTACTTGAAGAAGACACAGGGAAACAACATGCCGGTAGCCCATTCCGATATTTTGACTTGTGATGGACGGAACATCTGGATGCGCTCGCAAAAAATCAATTTTGACGGCGAGCGGCTTGAGATCGGCCTTGAGAACGTTGAAGAACAGAATCCGGAAGACTTCCATATCTTCTGCCAGAACGGCTTTTTAGACGACTCCTATTTCTTCCGCTCTTACTGGACATTCGGACGCCGCGTTACCGGCGGGTACGGCGGATGGTACAAGGCAGGACGCCTTGTGCCTTCGGGTCGTATTCTCTGTTTCGATGATAAGCGCGTTTATGGATATGGACGCAAGCCGGAGTACATGGTCAACGCATCCGTGCTGGAATACCGGATTTTTTCCGCCGACAAGGTAGTAACACGACAGGATATTGAGCAAGTAGGCAAGGCCGAGCGAGCCATGAATACACGCTCGAGCCAGAGGAACGCCAACTCATCCGACTGGCGACTGCGATATTTCTTCTCCGACAAGGACCTGAGTGCCGCAACTTTCCAATGGATTCTTGAACAACCGGCACTCATAGCCCGCGCCATGACAGCGGTTTCAGATAAACTCTTTATCGCCGGTCCTCCCGACCTGCTCGATGAACGGCAAGCTTACCACTATCCCGATGATACTGAAGTTCAAGCTAAGTTAAAGCACCAGGTCGAAGCCCTTGAAGGCCGCGCTGGCGGACAATTATGGGTGCTCAATAAAACCGATGGCAAATTGATTAATCGCTATACTTTGGATACTATCCCTGTTTTTGACGGCATGGCAGCCGCAGGCGAAAGCCTCTATATGACCACCGTTGACGGGCGCGTGATATGCCTTTCCGGAAGGCGAGGTACTCCCTTGCGTAAGACCGGCGATAAGCCTTCTCAGGTCATCTGGGATAAACCCGAAGATCCCAGCTACCTGCTTGCCCCTGAAGAAAATATGGAAAGTGACTTCGCTAAAGTGGTGCGCTGTAAGGCTTCCTCCTCGAAACTGGGCTATCGCCTGCGCAGCACAGGTAAAAATCAGGTAGGCATGGCAATAAAGGAACTGGATAAACCAATCACCGGCTCAGTCACTTTCAGGACACGCGTGAAAGCTGTTTCGAGTGCCGACGGTTTGCTCAGCAACGGATATCTCGCTTTCGGTAACGGTACTACGGACACCAAACTTATCAAGTGCGGTGTGCGTCTAAGAGCAAAAGAAACATCGATTGTTCAGGGCCCATTACTCAAAGGCAAATCCAACACTGCCAAAATCAACGTTAACAATAATCAAAGTGTGGAAATCATCGTAAAAGTTAACCTAAAAACCCAAAAGATTATTTACACAGCCAATGAAGTGAAAATTGAAGCCCAAATACAGCGTCCCCTGAAATCCATTACTCACGTTGGATATGCCGTAAACAGCGCGCTCATCGACTTCGCGCCTATCGAAGTGAATGCTCAGTGATTACATAACTTGTATTTAAAAAGCAGAGATGCTTCTTCAACATACTCAGTTAGTCGCCTTTGTTTGTACGAAGAAGTTTGCCGCTTTTCTTGTCCCAGATGATAGTGCGAACCTTCATTCGGTGGTCACCGTGGCAATCCGTGCAGACTATTTTCTCGGGATCGGTTTTATCGATAGCCAGCTCTTTCCAGCGGGTCACTACTTTTTCCGGCGGGACATCGTCGGACTTATGGCAGTCTTCGCCAAGACAGGAGGTATTCTCTCCTTCTGATTTCTTTTTCATCCAGTTGGCGATTATCTTCCTGGGTGAAATATCATGTACAGTATGACAGCTCCGACAAAGTGGTTCAATTTTGTCGGCTGAATATAAAGTTTCTGGTGGAGTTATATTGTTTTCATCGTTTTGATGTGCGGAAGACTCACCGTGACAATTGAAACAGCCGATATTAACCTTGGCATGGCTGCTTACGAGAAATTCTGTTTTGTAGTTTGCATGGCAAACATAGCAGGCTGTGTTCTCATTTTCAGCCTGAGTGGCTGCGGCAGCAAATGCTTGTTCCTCTTCGCTTGGGTCATCAAGAAGTAATGGAGCGCTTGTATCGATATCAAGAGGTGGAAGCCCTCCTGAGGTTTTAGCTTCATTTTCAATTACAGGGGGCGTTTGGATCTCAGCCGGCTCAGATTTGGGTGTGATTTTGCAACTCAGAAAAGCTGCATTCGAAAGCATCAGAAGTATTGCAAATATTCTTAAGAAGCTGTTATCTATTTTCATCGACTGTCCTTGGGAGCTTGTCTACAATTAACGAAACCATTTACGGGTCAGACTGCAATCCTTTTCCTAAAGGAATGATTCACCGAGCGAAAGAAAAGCACCGAATATTAAACGTATTCCCAGTCTTTAAGCCACTGATAGTTCGGCGGTAATGAAGCCCAGGCACTCTGCATAGCCTTATCGAGTTCAGCTTTTTCCTTCAAGTCGAGTTCGCGACGCTCCTTAACAGCACGTGCAACGTTATCAACCTGCTGGACACTGATAAGACCAGCTATAGGTGCAGTTATGGCAGGGTTACAGAGAATATAGCGAATGGCCAACCGTGCAAGATTATTGTCTTGTTGAGCGTATGGACTGTCCGGCGAACTGTCACCTTTGAACAGAGAATTGCTGGCAAACGGTTTAATACCGAACCATCCAACATCGTATTTTCTCAGAGTTGCCCAAAGACCTGATTCATCGGTAACCAGTTTGCTGTTTGCTGTATATGGTGTTAGAAGGACCTCGACCTGCTCAGAATACTTTTCGATGATTTCCTTAAGATTGGACCTGTTGTGTGACGAGAAACCGATAAAGCGTGCCCGGCCGGTTTTCTTCGCCCAATCGAGGGCCTTAGCAGCTTCTTCCACTTCTGCTTCGGTATGAAGGCTGCTGTCAACAAGAAGGCTGATTCGCCAGACATCAACGTAGTCAAGACCGGCTTCTTTCATTCCTTCATCGAGGCCTTGCTTGAGTTTCTTGGCCGAACGCCATTCTTCGAAGCGGCTTTCCTTGATGTGCCACGAATAACCGAAGAACATCTTGTCACGTCGGCCTTTAAGCGCCTTGGCATAGGCGAGGATTTCCTCGCGGCAGCATGCATCGACATAGTTAATCCCGCGATCTATGCAGCGAGTGACAACTTCATGGCGATTTTTCTGGAAATCTCTGCGGTCGATATCAGTGGTCATCCAGCCTTCAGGTTCGCTGCCGCCGATTACTTTGACGAGGCGTTTCCAGTGTCCTCCAAGACTAACAGCGGAAATCATAAGACCGGTTCTGCCGCATCGGCGATATTCCATATCGGAGTTGTAATTAAGTATCTTGCGGGAATCTATCGCACCGAGACTGTTTGAAAGAGAAATCCCGGCACCAATAGCAGCACCGGTAACCGCGCTTTCTCGAATGAACTGACGACGTGTAAGTTTATCACTCATTCTTAAACCTCCCTACTTACTCCCGTTTGGTCCGGGACATTATTTAAGTTGAAGTTTTTCATTCGGTTCGTTCTTCAATGACTTCTGTATCTTCAGTTAATCATACTACCATTGATTTATTCGGATATCAAGAGTGATGAATATTTTTATCAAAGTCGACAATCTTAACGTATTTTCGCATTGCATATACATCTGTTTCCTTGCTATCTGCGACACATATAGTATATACTTATTAATCAGAGCTTACTTTAATAAAAGCTGTTGCGGTTGTAATCAAACAATCACTAATTACAGC
>JAVVFI010000188.1:0-10082 GCA_032250555.1 Sedimentisphaerales bacterium | reverse complement strand
CAAAACAGATGCCCGGGCTGTCAACATTTTCAACGATAATGCCGCCATGCCTTTGATCGGAAAGATCAAAGATGTGCCTCAGGAAACTGTGGAGCGTATTGTTTACGGCCAGCTTCCCGTTGGCGTGGGCGGCACATCTTCGGCCAATATCTCCCCGGCCATTGCCGAAACGCTGCTTGAGCATGAAATCGCCGGACGAGGGAAAACATTCGCTGAGCTGGGCATGGTGCATATCGATGCGTCAACACTCGCCAGTGAGTTGATCCGGCCTGAATACGGCTTCAAGCCGGTGGAAGGCAAATCCGATACCTACTTTACTTCCACATGCCAGCTGTCTGTGGTCGGGTTGCTGGAAGCGTTGAAGGCTTTTTCGGTTACGGCGGGAAGCAACGATTCCTCGGAAATTGTCATTTACACGGATCTTGAACAATGGGGTGAACAGCTGACAGCCCTTTACCCGAGAGATGGAATTGAGTTTGCCGCAGAAGCTCTGCACAGGATTTTCCTGAGCCCGGATTACAGAGTGGAAGACAGTCATTTTATCGGTATGGCATTCCGTCTGTGGAAGGAATTTAATAAACTGCTCAATGCGAATACTGAAAGTGTCCGTTTCTTCAAGGATGGGCGCTTTGAGCAGAAGCTGGAAGACTATGTAAAAGAGGTATCGACCTCGAAAAACAAACGGACTGCAGCCACATGTCTTGGTTTGGCAAAGCTGTTGGATGAATCCTTGGAAAATGCATCAACCGTCCAAGCACTCTCCGGCATTTCTCATCATGTGTTCACTTCACGATTCACGTCTCCGTCCGTGGATGGGTTCCGGGTGACACCGGACGGAAAGCTGACAATTGTTTATTGTCTCGACTCCGACGAGACCATCAGAAAGCTGAGCACATACCTTGGCACCGAGCGGGTGCATCCGATTATCGTGTTATTTCCTGCATCCGCAGACTATGCAGCCTTTGAAGAGCAACTTGATAAATATCCGATTCTGAAGAGATGCGTGCTGACCTCTCGCCTTGTGGTTCAGGAAGAAGATTTCCTGATTAAATATTCTGCCCGGGGATCTGTATTCGAACCACAGGAAGCAAGGCTCAGCAAAGTCGCCAATGGTCTGCTGAAGTCCTATCAGGATGAATGGGTTTCAAAGGCCAGAAACTGGGCAAACAGAATCAGGCAGGACGGTTATCTGATCGCTCCAATCTGGAGCAAGGCAAAAGGCATTCCGGTTGCGGATTTTGCCAAGGGCTACCGCTATATGCTTGCAACGAACAACTCGCTGGATGCTGCCCATGAGAATCATGCTGGCCCATTAAGTGATGTGGAGTTTGAAAACTGCAAGCAGGCTGCCAAAAAGAATACCAACCCTCCAACCGCATGGAGCTATGGTGATCTGCTGGAAATTCTAACCACGGATCACAATCCGAGAGTGCCCCGGTGTTTCTTTTCAATTTTGCGTGAACTGAAAACACAGACTGCGGCGAATAAGCTGGCTAAGAATTTCTTTTTTATTGTGCCTGAAACGGAGTTCAAGCCGGTTCAGCAGATGGAGCAGATCCTTGAGCTGCTGATCGGACTGGGTGTTGTTCGTCAGACCAGCGGGGAGCTTTTCCGTGCAATAGATCAGAATCAGTTGGAAATTCGGCGGGAAGCCGCTTCCAAATGGCTGAAGAACGAGTGTAAGGAAGCCATTAAAAACTGTGAAGGGCTTTTCCCGACTCAGGCAGGAATCCTGTGGAATGCTTCATATCCGGATGCCAGTTTGAAGCTGGAGGATGCCGAGAAGAAAATCAAAGCGATTGATTTTAAGATCCTTACGGCATCTTCTGTCAATTCGTTACAGGAGGATTCGTTTACGGAATTGGTTGCAAATATTCTGCAGATCGAAAACCTGATAATTAAAGTGTGTCCGCTGGAAATCGGCAGCAAAAATGTGGAATTCGAATGTGTAGCAGCCCAAATCGGTCAGTTTGAACGAAAATACAGTACACTTTCGCTCTGGCAGAAGGTCTCTTTCCTGAGTTGGCTTAAAAAGAATTTTCTGTCCAAACGCGAGGAGCTTCTGTCCGAAATCAACCGAATCATCAAGGACAGCAACGAACTCAAACTCGTTTCCGGTAAGCCATTCCCGATCGTTCCGCTGACACTGCCGCTCAAGGCTATCCAGAACGAGCTGGAAAATGCCCTGAAAGGTGTTGGCTCTCCATCCATGACACGCATGGCAACGATTAAGGCTGGTAACTATACCCTGCTAATCGATCAGTATCTTGTGGATTCAAAATACGAGTCAGCCTGGGGGCGGCTATCGGCATTGGGTGATCTTGTCTCACCGGACATGTCCGACAGCTTCCATGTAAGATTTATTACCTTAAGAACTCGCTGGGAATCGGTCATTCAGACATTTGATGCCACTAATAGCGTATGGACGCAGCTTTCCGAATTTACCAAAGATGCACCACAGGAAATCCTTTCTGGTCTCAGCGGGGTCAAGTCTGAGATTCAGAAATACAACGGGATGGTCTCCGGTGGTTTGGAAAGTCAGATTCAATCCCAGTGCGATGATACCGCTGAAGATGAGCTTCTTACCATGCTGAAAGACGAGGTGGACGCATGCGAGTCCAAGCTCCAGCCAATGCAGCAGAAGATCTCCGACAGACTGGATACGATCAAATCCGATTTGAGGAAAATTATCCGCAGCACTCAGCTTCAGGCATTGAACAAGCTGCTTCAGTCTGAAGGCAAAAGCATTATGGAAGAGCCGAATGCCGAGGATACCTATCAGAAAACCAAGATGGCCTATGAATCATTTAATACAAAGGTAATCGCCGATGGTGACAATGTCTTTGAGAAGTCTGGCCAGCCTGTTTCCTTTGAGCTCTGGGTTGATATTTATAAAGGGCTGAATGCCGGGAATTATAGCGAAGACGAGCACCCGGATCATGACGAGGCTATCAAGGCTCTGAAGAAGATGAAACTTATCAGGACAAGATTGGAGCTGCGATGAAAACCTTAATACTCGATATCCAGAAAGATCTGTTTGAGTCATCAGTACTGGAGCAATCAGCCGAAATACAATTCGTATCTGTTGATGAAGCTATCGGTATGAAAGGTTTTCCATGCGTATTGCTGGGCTCCAAGGGGATTGATGACTTTACAGGCACTGCGCGCAAACTGGCGCGGACCAATTATCAAAACGGCACAGGTCTGATTATCATAAATCCGCCGACCGACACCGACATTGGCAATGCCGTTGACGCGCCGGTTTCAATCATTGTGAAAAAACGCAAAGCATCTTCATTTTGCAAACCAATAGGCTTTGACGGTCTGGACGCGGAAAGCAAATATGAAATCTGGTCGGATGGCGCGATTGAGTCGTCGCTGAACTCAGGAGTTATGGGTGTTGACGACAACAAGGGCACCGTCCTGCTCAAATACCAGCCCAAGAACACTTCAGGAGCGGTCTTTATAACCACCTTGAAGTTGCTCTCCTATAGTGGGATGACCAATGAGTCCGACAGAGAATCATTGCTTAAGCTGCTTCTGACATGGGAAAACAAGCAGTCGTTTGTCAATGCGGAAACGACTGAAGATGCTGAATCTCCGGATGAAAGTGTATTGCATTCTGTGGCAATCCTCTCTTTTTCATATGGCAGCAACGACCCAAACAAACTATCGGCCGCTATGTCCCGGTTCTTCACTCTCAATTGCGACGCAGATACTGTCCTGCAGGCCTTAGACCAACTTTCAATTAATCTGAACGCAACAGAGGAAAATTGGACGTCCAAGCTCGAAGAATACATTGATCAGGCCGGACACTACTCGTATGCGCGAGAAATAAAGGAAATACTTGAAGATGAGGAGGCCGATTCATGAAAAGCGTTGAAATGTCACGCGCATTGACAGCTGCCATGAGCCTGCGCCTACCAGGCACCGCTGGCAAATTGGCCAATAAGATGCGCTATGTGGATTCGAAAGGGCCGTTGTTTCATGACGGTGGCCTGATCAGGAATATATCCCAAGGCAAGCACGAGAAAGTCTATGCCGTGGGCATTTCTTCGAAAAGTAAAAGTATGCCTGCCTTGGGTGGATTGCTCTATGGGGCTGCTGCTCTCCGGCATGATCTGGTTGTTGCCAATAATGAGGTCAGTGAAGGTCTGCAGGACAGCCGAGTCGATATCAACGATATGAACTTTCTCGGGGCGTCAGAGCGTCTTGTGTGGAAAGAGTTCATTCTCGTTTATCGACTTCTTTCTGACTTGATGAGCTCAGATACAAAACCTGACATCATTTTTGTGGATATCCCTCTACTGGTTTCCCGGGCGGATCAAAGTGTTTTTCTTGAAGAAGAGGATGTTCAAGAAGACTGGCAGGCCCTACTGAATGTGATGGAGGATTTTTGGCAGCGTCACCTGAATGACTTTTACCCGAACAACCCCGATGGGCCATTCCTTGTCTCTTTGCAAACCAAACGCGACCTGAACAGTGCCGTCCTGAATGCCATTCGCGAAGAGGGGCAATCAGGAAGCCCAGAAGCCATTGATGACAAGATTGTGAATCTTATTCGTGAGGATTGGGGGCAGCTTCGAAGAGTTGGCATCCTGCGATTTCTGAAAGGGACTCTAAAAGCGGGGCGAAGAACTGCTGCGTTCTATTACGAGTCCTTGAGCAAATATATGAAGCGTTTTGAGCCGAAGCTTGTTTCAGAGCACGGCCTCGTTGGATTTCACCTTCAGGTTGGGCTTCGCACTCCTATCTGGAAGGTTGAAACAATTGGCAAGCGCGACAGCTGGACCACGGAGAGCCTCGATAGGCTTGCGGGGCTGATCTCGTACTTAACCATCCATGATAACCCTAAAATGAAACCGCTTCCTCTGTGGTTTGCAGAACAGCTCGTTCGTATGCCGAAGGAAGTTCTAATCAGCTATTTGAAATCAACCCTTGCAATGCTCAAAGACAGAGAGGTTGATCAGACATGGCTTGAAGGTATCGACACAATTCAGGAAGAGGTAGAATAATGAAAAATAATCAAGATAATTTCATCGGTAAACTGGTTGGGAACACGGGGCAACCGGATAAGTTGACGATTGCTCTCAGAAACAGCTTTTCGGCAAGGCGCGGCGAGTTCGTCAGAATTGCACACCAAGAAAGAGAAAGCGATCCGAATATGGACGTGCTGGGACGGATTGTTTCCCTGTCCAGAAACAGCATCCTTTTCAATCCGGCTCTTGGTGAAGGGATTAGTGAGGTCGAGCTTCTGCCGCACTCTAAAATTTCCGGAGAAACAGTGTATGGGACCATTGAGCTGGTTGGCTACAAAGATCCTTATACCGGTGAAATCAGAATTCCTCGCAGACCTCTTAATCCGGGCACTAAGGTTTACAGTGTCGATTATGATTTTTTGACCAAGTTTTATGATTTTTCAGAGGATACCAGCATTCACCTTGGCAATCTCGTGGGGTATGAAAAAGGATCGAATGTCGTCCCTGTATATCTTGATGCCAACACGCTGGTGACCGAACACTTGGCCGTGCTGGCTATGACTGGTTCAGGGAAAAGTTACACCGTTGGCCGAATTATTGAACGTCTTGTCGCCCAGCTAAACGCCTCAGTTGTGGTCTTTGATCCCCATGGGGAATATGGGAAAGCTTTGCGAGGCGGAACTCTAAACTTCAATGACCGGCTTGATTCCGTGGAGGATGTAAGGGACCGGGAGAAGCTCGTTGAAATCCAAACAAGGTTGCAAGCCCTTCAAGATAAGGGCGCTGGCATAACTGTCTTTACGCCTCAACTCAGAAGCTTTACCGAAAAATATGCCGGTAAGAATCAGAACCTGGCCCTGCAGCTGGATCATTTCGATGTGGATGAATTTTCAGGTGTGTTACCGGGTCTCACGGAGCCACAGCAGCGTGTACTCGATGTGGCGCTGAGGTATTGGAAGGAAAATTTTGAAGAGCCTCGGGATATTCAGGAGCTGTTCTCTGTTTTGGACGACCTTGACCGCCTGAAAAATTGGGTTGCTGAATCAGGAAGCCCGGGTGAAGCCAGCGCCCTCAAAGGCGGAAGTGCCAATATTGCCGCCATCCGGTTACGCCGGATGATTAATGAGGCACAAAGCTTTTATACCCGTGCTGCAGGCGACCCCTTCGATGTTTACAAAATGGTCGGAGATGACAACGAACCCTACGGACGCATTTGTATTGTGGATCTTCAAGGACTCTCAAACACCGCAAGACAGGTCATCGTTGCACTGATATCGAGTGAATTAATGAAAGCCGCAGGAGACAAAAACCGTCCGACAAGACCCTCTTTTATCATCTATGAAGAAGGCCACAATTTCGCGCCGAATGGTGAGCCTTGCATATCAAAGAACATTATCAAGCGCATTGCTGCTGAAGGTCGAAAGTTTGGAGTCGGGTTTGCCATCGTAAGTCAGCGGCCCAGCAAACTGGATTCAGATGTAACCAGTCAGTGCAACACGATTGTGGCCATGCGTATTAAAAACCCTGATGACCAACGATTCATACAAAAAACATCTGATTATTTCTCTGCTGCCGACCTTGCCGAGTTGCCGACGCTTTCAACAGGTGAGGCATTGATTTGCGGCCGGGCAATTATCGCTCCGCTGGTAGTAAAGGTTGGGACAAAGGCCCTTGTGCATGGAGGGGAGTCGCCGAAGGTATGTGAACGCTGGGGTAAACCGGAGATTTGATGAAAAGAAGCATAAACATAAGCGAAACAGTTCTTTCTGCCGTCACTGATAATTTTCAGATGACAGAGAACTTTCCTATGCTTTTGCAGTCGGGAATCCCAGACCGAGGTGTGACGATTCATTCGCACTTCTTGACTTATCTGACGAGCTGCGGACAAAAAGCCGGGTATTCAGCAATTACGGAATGCCCGGTGAGTATTAACGAATCATTTCAAGGCATCGGAGAAATTCGTGCAGACTCGGTATGGTTTGATAAATCGGATTTGACACCGAGGGTCGCTTTTGAATTTGAACGATTTGAAAAAGGGGATGAAAAGAAGCTCAAGCAGAAGGTTGAGAACCTGGCCATAACAGCGGCTCTAAGTGAGACTATTGAATTGGCTGTTCTTGTCTACTGGGTTAGGTCAGGTTCCATGCCCAGAAGTATGGATGGTGTGGTTGCCCCATACGGAGCCAGCTTCAGGAGAAATGGGATAGTGGTACCCAAAGCCATGACACCGTTAATGGTAATCAAATGCGTCATGAAAAGCTCTGGAGATACGCAGGATCTTGTGTTTGGAGAATTCCTTCGGGATATGCGTAATGAACGGCACTTATCTGGAGGAAATTATTAATGGGCATTTTCTTTAGAACTAAGAAAAACGAGCTTCTTGGCGACCGGTTTCGACTTATTGAAGAAGTCGGTAAAGGGAGTTTCGGTGAAGTATGGAGGTCTGAACGCTTATCTGACGGGAAACACGTTGCCATCAAAATTCCGAAGGACCAAGAAAAAGGTGAAGAGGTTCTAAGGAAAGAAGCAGATATCGTCAAAGGAATCATCCATCCGAACATTGTACAGGTTTACGCATTTCACAACATAAGCGATTTGTTTTTCATTGAAATGGAATTCATTGATGGCTTTAGCCTTTCAGCAATTTTACAGGGGTCCAATAACGCGTCGAACCTGTCTTTCAAACAGATGCTGGAGTGGCTTGTAAACATACTGGATGGACTTGCTGCCGTACATCAAAGAAACATCTCACATAACGACCTTAAGCCGGAAAATATTCTCATCGCAAAGGGTAGCAACAAAGCAAAAATAACCGACTTTGGCGTCAGCAGAAGGTTTGAGGATGCATGGGTTTGGACCAAACGGCATGGAACGGAAGCTTATATGGCTCCCGAAGTCGCCCTCGAGGGGAAACGCAGTAAGGTTTCGGATATTTATTCGCTTGGGGTTTTGTTATATGAGATGACCACAGGCTCCCTCCCTTACACCAGTCCACACCAACTATTGACCGGTTTGAATATTGCAAAGCCTCGGGAAATCAACACAGACATTCCAGCCGATCTTGAACAGGTAATTTTGAAAGCAATGGCTCGGCGGCCGGAAAAGAGATATCAGAGTGTTGGTGAGTTGCGAGCCGATGTTGACCGGTGTGTAGATTCTTTGTCTGCCAGCAATGTTATCGTAGAATTGCCTTCTCGCGTTACCACAAAACAAGAGTTTCAGCCTCCTTCATCAAGCCCGCTCTATTACCTTGAACTTGCCAAGAAAAAACTTTCCGATGGTGATCATCAGGGTGCTTTGGAAGCCGCTGAAGCTGCAGTTGATCGGAGCGATGAACATCCTCAGTACCTACGGATGCTCGGCGGTATTTGCATTCGTGTAGGCTACAAAAAGAAAGCCATTGCTGCTTATGAACGTTTAATGGGGATCTACGAGCGCGGATACCCAGTTGAAGACCGCCAAAAAGTTGAGACCATAGAACGTCTTGCCTCTCTGTATGTGGATGATCAACGTTACGAAAAAGCCATCCAGATTTACACTTCACTGGTTAAGATAACTGCGAGTTCGTATGCCAAATTCAAACTTGCAATCGCATATGGGCTGGACGGTGATTACCGTCAGGCAATCCAGCTTCTTGAAGAAGTAAGAAATGAAAAACCGGAGGCTTTGGTTGTTTACAACAAGCTGGCATGGGCTCATGCATTAAACGGAGACGATCATCTTGCCCTCAGTTTCTATAACCAATCGTTGGCAATAGATGCGTTTGATCTGTTCAGCCTTTTCCATCTTGGCCAGTACTACCACATCATCGGCGATCGTCGTAGATCAAACGAATATTTCCAGCGGCTCTATAGCGCTGATAAGGTTGGCGATTATTCCGCTCGGGCAAAACAAATAACAGGTGATGACAAATAAAGGAGCGCGTGATGTTTCAAACAGAAATGGCATCGGAAAAAGAGTTTACAGGCTGGAACGAACTGTATGCGTGGGTCGCTGATGAAGAAGAATCCACATCACGAGTCTCAATACAGGGGTTGTTGAAGAATGGTGCTAAATTCCAGGAAGATAAATATTTCGGCAGCTCGGAATACAAACTTGCTTTCACCAAAGAAGGACTAAAAGCGCTCTGCTACAAACTCGGATTTCCTCTGCTTGCAATTGAAATGACAAAAGAAAGTGAGTTGGCCTCAAGAATACTAAACGATCTCCTCAGCCAAGATAATGCGAAAGCACAGCTTTCCAATAGTGAATTTGTGATCAATGAAAAAGGCGGCGACCCATCACATGGGAAAGTCTGTGGAATTGTTTCGAGTAGCTATGTCGGCTACAGCAACAATTCATTCATGCGAGATATTGAAAATGTAATAGGTGAAAATGATTTGTCCTCTGCAGGAAAGCTGACCTTAAAAGAGGCATACTCAATTAACACGAGGCTGCATCTTCGACTTACGAGCACGCACATTTCTGGAACTGTTTCCGGCCGGGGAGGTATCTCTGAAGATAAAACAGAAATAGGTCTTGAATTTTGCAACAGCATGGTTGGTGATGCCGCTGTTTCTATAGATTATTTCCTTCATCGCTTGGTGTGTGCCAATGGACTGGTGTTGCCTGCCGGTCGAAATGGAGCAAGAGTTATTCATTCTGGAAAAGCCAAGAATTTCTTGAGCCGATTAAATAAAGCTTTTGGTGATGTGCTCGCGGGAATGGGTGAAAAAGCAACGTATGTGAAGGAACTCAGCGATATCGAATTTTCTCCGCAAAGGCTGGCTGAGTTGGACCTCAGCAAAATGATTTTTGACATCATCCCGACATCAAAATCCATCGTTATTGATAAGCACAGAAATTTTTTCAATGACTTCATTTTCAGGAAACTAAGCCCGGAGGACAAACTAAAAAGAGAAGAGCTGGCGATAGGTTACTTGCCACTTTGTTTTGCAGGAGAGCTGTCAAAAGCAGTCTTCAATTCCAAATATCGGGACAACGCCTCAATGTTTGATCTGATAAACGTATTTACCGAGCACGCCAAAGAAAAATCGCCTTCGGAGAAGGTTGAAATTCAAAGGCGCTCTGGTCAGCTTGCCGATTGGGTTGTTAAAAACAAGA
>JAVVFI010000187.1:0-10167 GCA_032250555.1 Sedimentisphaerales bacterium | reverse complement strand
AATTCAATGATAACAGGAGCAGGCTTTTTTCGTATAAGGTTTTACATAAATTTCTTTCCGCAACAGAAACTAATTAGATATTTTGACATTGGCGTGTAAATGGCGTTATTATATTGAGCTTTTCAGTGTGTCGCTAAAAAAGACAAAGCATCTTTGTTAATTTTGGAGTGGAAAAATGAGAAAACAATTATTTAACTTCTTGTTGTGCTTTTTCATCTTTTTGGCTGGTTGTGAAGACCGCCAGGCCAATTCGACTGCTCTCAAAATGCAGCCGGACACGGTTCCCACTGCCGAGTTGCAGAACATCCTGCGCAGGGCACACCAGCATAATGTTATCTCTGAGGATTGGGGCTCTTTGACCTGGGTGGCAAGCAAACCACTCGGCAACGCAGAAGGCCTTACCGTAGGACGTGCCACCATAAAGCCAGGCAAAACCAATCCGCGCCATCGCCATCCAAAGTCTGAAGAGGTACTTTATCTACTCAAGGGTCGCATTAATCACACTCTGGACAACAAGACTATCACCATGTCGGCCGGAGATGTTATCACTATCGCTCCGGGCGTCTTTCACAATGCCTCCTGCATTGGCACCGAAGACGCCGAAATGGTCGTAGTGTACTCACAGGGCACGCGTGGATTCGAATTGGAATAAAATCCCGCTGTAAAAACGCTTGTCCTAAGTGACTCACACAGGCCTCTCAATTACCCATTTAAAGGGATTATTGGCTGTAAAATAGACGAATTAATCCTGACTTTACATCAGTTCCAATCCATCGTCATCAGCACACCGTTGAAAAATTTTACATTTTTTCAAAAAAACAATCAACATTAGAGCCTCGGGATACGCCTAATAAGAGAAAGAAGGTGTGCGCAGAAACTGCTTCGGCCTTTAAAAACTGAGGCGGCTCGCTTGTAATAAATCAGATAGTCAACAATGTAACTGAGCAGGTAGAAATGTGAAATTATAGTATTAAAAGGAGTTATTGATGCTCAAGGCAAGAGACATTATGAGTACAGATGTATTTAGCGTAAAGAAAGACACCCCCATATTTGAGGCGATAATGCTCTTGGTGGAACGTGACATCTCGGGTCTGCCGGTAGTGGAAGATGACATGACCCTGGTAGGAATTCTTTCTGAAAAAGATGTTGTAGATTTGTTTTACGAAAGTGAAAAGGCGGAGAACAAGACAGTTAATGACTATATGACAGACCCTGCAGTTCATTTTGATGAAAATAGCAATCTTAGCAATGTCTGTGATTTTTTGATCAAGAATATATTTCGAAGAGTCCCGGTCACATCAGATGGCAGGCTCGTTGGCATAATCAGCGTAAAGGATGTCCTCAACTCTGTTCTTCAGCTAAGGCAGGAAAAAGTAGGCAGCGCAGATTAAGAGATTACAATCGTTATTGAATTTGTCGGTTGGCTGCATAGACGTAGAAAAAAATAAACAACACATCTAACCCCCTGCGGCGTATTTTGCCTTTTCATCCCCCTAGGTGCCGCAGGGGTTTTTTATGCTTGGTTTTAAGCTATATTATTCTAACTCATTTTTCAATTTAAAGCCCCTCCACACGTCATTTAAACAACGAATTCGTCTTGATGGTTGTTAAATAGCCATGTTTAGCAAATTATTAGGACTTTTTCAAAAAAATTGTAACATTTTCGACTCGATAGCGTCTTATATTATAGAAGCCCCTGTCTGTCATTATTTCGTATCTAACCACCCTCCTTAAAACGGGCAGGGGCTTTTTATTTCGTTGATGAAGAAAACAGAGAAGTTTGATAGTATAGAGCCCGCCGAAACGTAAATAACAGGAGAATTACCTATGACAAACAGTTGCGACTGGCCCGGAGATAACAAACTCATGATCGAATACCATGACACCGAATGGGGCCTGCCAACTCACGATGACCGCAAGCTATTCGAATTCCTTCTGCTCGACAACGCTCAGGCTGGTCTGAGCTGGCAGACAATCCTGAATAAACGTGAAAATTACCGTAAAGCTTTTGACAATTTCGACCCGGTCAAAATCGTACGTTACAACAAACACAAAATTACCTCACTACTGAACAATCCGGGTATCATTCGCAACCGCCTGAAAGTCGAATCCGCCGTGACCAACGCACAAGCCTTACTTGAAGTACAAAAGGAATTCGGTTCTTTCGATACCTATATCTGGCAATTTGTTAATGGGACCACTATCCGCAATAAGCCGAAGACACTAAAAGATATCCCTGCTACATCGCCAGAGTCTTATGCGATGAGTAAAGACCTGAAAAAACGCGGCTTCAAGTTTGTTGGGCCGACAATCTGCTACGCTTTCATGCAATCGGCAGGCCTGGTCAATGACCACCTGATCTGCTGTTTCAGATATACTCAATGCGGTTGATATAAAATGACAGACAATAAAGCGATAACCGAATTCGTCAGGAATACTTTGGGCTGTAACTGCCCTGAAAAAGTCTTTCTATACATCGATTGTCACACAGTCGAAAACATAGATGAAAATATTGTACCTGCCTATGAGATAAATATCGGAAACAGGCTGCTTATATTCACCGCCGCAATAAACGAAGTTAATTTACTGAAATCTGCCATTCCGAAACTTGTTCGCGCCGGCATAAAAAAGAGAAACGAAAAGAAGTTCAACAGGTTCAGACTTGTGTTACTCTCCGCCCCAGGGATTGACATAGACGAACAAGCATCGGAAATCTTCGGTTCTCTTGCCGTCGATGATAAAGTACACTTGCACGTGATTAACAAAGATGACTTTCCTGTCGATCTTAATCACTCAAACTGAGCAAAAACCTTATCAGAAACAATTTCTACTTCCAAATCGAATAAGGTTAATAAATATCACCAACCCTGCCTCAGGTACCCAATAGTCTTAGTCAACTTCCGGTTTCGAGATATCAATGACTTCTAAATGGCGGTCGCCGCGGGGTACTTTTATTGTAATCTTATCTCCTACTTCGCATCCAACAATAGCACTTCCTATTGGTGAGTGAACTGAAATACTTCCCGTATCGAAATCGGCATCATGAGGACCCAGTAACTGATAGGTCACCTTTTTATTAGTATCCAAATCCAAAAAAGAGACAACAGTGCCAAACACCGCCCGGTCACATTCAACTTGTGTGCAATCAACGATATCCGACCGGTTCAGTTTCCCCTTTAATTCACCAATGCGTCCTTCTATTTGGCCTTGCCTCTGACGCCCGTAAATATACGCACCGTTTTCCTTTAAGTCTCCTTCTTCACGCGCGGTAGCAACAGTTTGCCGTACTTCGGGCAGTTCCTCTTTCTCAAGGCGGTTTAATTCCTCCATAAGTTTATTGTAACCGGTTCTTGATATTTGCTCAGTTTCATACATCGGGACATAACTCCAGTCTATTAAAAAATCTTCTTTTCGATTCATAGAGCGTCGATCCAGCTTATCGAATAGGCTGGGATTTTTCTTATACCTCATCGAAACGCTCGTGTAAACTTCAAGGGCTATAATAATGTAATTTCATCTGAATGTCATTAATTTCTTCTTCAAATTCGACAGGCCATACTTAAGATTGAGGACTGTGAGCACCATAGGGGCTTTTTTAATTTGTAGATGTTAAAATCCGAAGTTGTTACAAATTGTAGAATTTAGCGTGCGGCAGAATTGATGCAGGATGAGTTGCTTTAGTACCTTTCACCCCGCTTATTATTGTGTATCTGAATCCGTTCAAACCATCTCAACATTTGACTTTAGTTCAGCATTTTCCTGCTGCAATTTTTCGTTTGTAGCAGTTAATTCGGATAGTTCATGCTCCAGCGTTTTATTCGCGGCGGTTGATTTTTCGTTTTCCTGTCGCTGCTTTACGTTGGTGACTGTTAACTCTGTGATCTTTTGATTAAGTTGCTGTTCGGAACGTCTGTACTTGCTGAACACCCAGAATAAAAGTATTTCCGAGATTAATAAAGCAGCCACAGCGAACGCTGTTAATAATATCTCTGTTGTAGAGCCACTGCCAAATGGACTTTTGGCGGCTTTCCATTTCTCATTGGCTGAAAGAGCTAAAGAGATCGTGTACAGTACATCAAAAGCAATACTTTCTATTATCATATTGCACCCTTTCGATTCTATTATCTATTTGTCAGGGCTTATCAAGCTGGATTGTGAATATATCTGGATATCCTGCCGCTTTCTTCCGATAATATGGCCAATTAAGTCTGCCATGCTGATAATGCCGGGCACTTTATCCATATTTCTATCCAACCGGCACCCTTCTGAAGTAGTTATTAACTTTTGTAAGAAAAGATGCTTAACGGTTTGTATCGGAATATTGAGATAACAACTTCATCCTTTTGCTAATCAAATATTAGGATTTTGTGGGTATTGTTTTGGTTTCGATGGGAGTTTATAACAGGCTCCAGAACCGAATAAATTGCGCCCCCGGTTAAGTAACGGCTGTCCTGAAAATCAACGATATTTATAGCATTTTTGGTCTCCATACCTGATTATTCTTCAATATATCATTTATAATACACAGCAGTTTTTAGAGGTTCCTATAATAAAGGGATTTTCCTTGACGACAAGGGGTATAATTTGTTATAGATAGTATATTCGGCGTGTGGCCGGAGTGATATTACATATCAGTTTTCATTCAAATATAGGAGGAACAAAATGGCACGCTTAACCATAATTTGCATCAGTTTTTTTATTGTGAGTTTGATCTTTGCCGGGCAAAGCTATGCCGAAGTTAATTCTGAAAATGTTCTTGGGATATGGCTCCTTGACGAAGGAAGTGGTGATATTACTGAGGACGCCTCTGGCAATGGCCATGACGGCACGATCAGGGGCGCACCTGCCTGGGTTTCTGGTCAGTCAGGAAAAGCCCTGGAGTTCACCGGATCGTCCACTTACGTTAATTGCGGTAATCCTGAAGTATTTAATGTCGAGGCTTTCTCTGTATCATTTTGGTGCAATCTTCCCAGTGCTCAAGGATGGAACCATATGATTTCAAGGGGTTCACATGTAGCCAGTGGCGATCCCGGCTCAGTTAATTGGGGCGTTATGATGTATGACCAGCAAGAGACTATCCTTTTTGAAACGTTCAATGATACCGGCTGGACTGGTATCACAGCCGATACCACTGCCGGCCAATGGCATCACGTCGTTGCAACCTTTGACGGAGATACCATGCAGCTCTATCATGACGGAGTATTAGCCTCTAACACATCCGGAGCAGGTGTTTTTCTTGATGAAAGCAGGCCCTTTATAATAGGTGCCAGATCTGACAATGGCTCTGCCGGCGGCTTCTATAGTGGAAGCATTGACGAGGTGGGCTATTTTAATGTCGTTCTTACCCCTGAAGATATTGAATTGATAATGAGCAGTGGTCTTGCGGCAGTCATTGGAGGCCAGCCGCTCGCCCAGCGCCCTGATCCCGAAGATGGCGCCCTGCACGCCGATACGTGGGTAACACTTGGCTGGCGGGCCGGTGATTTTGCTCTCTCGCACGATGTGTACATCGGAGATAATTTCGACGCTGTCAGCGAAGGTGCCGAAGGCACATTCGTTGGTAATCAACCCGCAGATTTTCTTGTTATAGGATTTCCAGGTTTTCCTTATCCGGATGGTCTGGTCCCGGGAACGACTTACTACTGGCGAATAGACGAGATCAACAATGACGATCCGAACAGTCCATGGAAAGGTGAAGTCTGGAGTTTCAGTATTCCCCCCAAGACAGCCTACTCTCCAGACCCAGCAGATAGTGCCGAGTCCGTAAGTGTAAATGTTAAACTTAGCTGGACCGGAGGTTTCGGTTCGAAAGTGCACTATGTATATTTTGGTGACAATTTTGACGAAGTAAGCAATGCCAGCGGCGCTCTTCCTCAGGGATCGACGAATTACACTCCCGGTACACTTAAAATGGCAAAAACTTATTACTGGCGGGTCGATGAGTTTGATATTTTCGACACGTATAAAGGCGATGTCTGGAGCTTTATAACTGAGGGCGCCGTCTCAAATCCCAATCCGGCCAATGACGCTGTAGATGTATCACAGACAGCGGTTCTTAGCTGGACACCCGGCGTATTTGGCACCTCGCATGAAATTTACTTTGGCACTGATCCAGGTTCACTTGAGCTTAAAGGCAGCGGCAGCCTTGGCTCCGAGAGCTATAACCCCGGGCAGCTTGAGTGGAATACAACCTACTACTGGCGTGTTGATGAGGCTGATAGTACCAACCCCGACAGCCCGTGGACAGGACCCCTCTGGAGCTTTTCTACAGCCGACTTCCTTATCATTGACGATATGGAGAGCTACAATGACCTTGATGAAGGTGACCCGGCCAGCAACAGGATATATCTCGCCTGGTTGGATGGATTCGATAACCCGGCGATAAACGGTTCTATCGTTGGGAATACCGATCCTCCTTTTGCCGAGCAGACTATCGTTCATGGTGGTGCCCAGTCGATGCCGATGTCCTACGATAATGCTGTTGGCAAATCCGAGGCGACTTTAACGTTGACTTCCAATCGTGACTGGACAATTAACGGTCTCGACACGCTGACGATTTGGTTCCGAGGCGAAGGATCCAACGCCGCTGAGAATTTGTATGTCGCCCTCAACGGCAGTGCAGTTGTCAATCATGATAATCCTAATGCAGCGCTAAGATCTGCTTGGACACGATGGGATATCAGCCTGCAGGCCTTTGCCGACCAGGGTGTGAATCTTGCAAATGTCAATTCGATTACAATTGGCCTTGGCAATAAGAATAATCCGGTTGCCGGCGGTGCAGGTATGATGTACTTCGACGATATTCGTCTGTATGCCCCTTAAACTCCGAATCGGCCGCTAAGATTGCATAATTGATATTGCGGATTTGTATTAATCCGGGGCCTGTACTGATTAATTCGGTATAGGCCCCGCCTGATTTAAAACTAAGGGGTAATATGTGAGACTCTATGAATACCCTTAACTGCCTTTTCATTGCACTCTTCCACACTTATATCAATGACCGAGGCTGATACATAATCAAAAAATTATCCTTGACGGGAAGGTAGCCAATTTAGTATAAATATATGGTGTAGTTGTATACGCTTAATTGGATTACTGTTGATTTTGCGTTAAAAAAGGAAGGAGGCGGCATTTTCGATTTCCTTTTTCGTTTGTTGAAGTGGATACAGACAATCCCAATAAACAATCCGTATTTTGGCGTGTGGCCAAAATATAACACGTAGTAACTTTAACTCTTTTTTCAGGAGGATGTAGTATGGGTAAAATCCAAAGTTTCGTTATTATTGTTCTTATGTTCTCGGTTGCCAACGCCTGGGGAGCAGGCTTCCTGGATGACTTCGATAGACCAGGTGGCGATGTAGGGAACGGTTGGCAGACTCAGGCTGATGGGACCATTGAGGTCACAATTGTTGGCAACGAGGTTCTCATCGCAGGAGAGCAGGGCACCGACTGGGTGAGATCGGGGCTCTCCCGAGACGTTGGGGATGAAACGAGAATCTCCTTCGACTTCAAAGGGGATGACAATTTCAACATCCACGTCCGCATCGACGATGTGGATACCGCCGCTTTCCTCGAGATATACACATGGGGTGGCCCCCTCATCCAAGCCAATAGCGAAGATGGTAGTTGGCCGGGCTGGACCGACATCGCTGATTCAGCTATAACAGCAGGGGAGTATAACAACCTGGTATTGGAGCAATTCGGTACTGAGTTTATGCTCACCCTTAACGATGTGTTTATCACTACTTTAACCAATGCCGCACTTACCGATATCGGAACAGTGCTAATCTCCAGCGATGCGGCCGCCGGTACTGTCGGAAGCATTCGCATCGACAATGTACAGATAGGATTTGTAGATGTCGAAAAAGCCAAGGAACCGTCTCCGGAAGATGGCGCTATACACCCCGACACATGGGCGAGCCTTAATTGGAAGCCCGGTGGTTTTGCGACCTCACACGATATATATTTCAGTGACAATCTTGCCGACGTGGAAGCTGGCGCCGAAGCAGCTTTCCGAGGCAACCAGGCTGATGATTTTCTTGTTGTCGGCTTTCCTGGTTTCGCCTATCCCGATGGTCTCGTTAACGGCACAACATACTACTGGAGAGTAGACGCCGTAAATGAGGCCGATGCTAACAGTCCATGGATAGGAAATATCTGGAGTTTTACGGTGCCGCCTAAGACCGCCTATTTACCTGATCCCGCTGACGGAGCAGAATCTGTATATGTTGATGGCATACTTAGATGGACTCCTGGTTACGGAGCGAAGCTGCACACTGTGTATTTCGGAGACAATTTTGATGATGTTAATAATGCCTCTGGCGGACTTCCTCAGGGAACTACAGATTATAGACACGATCCACTTAAAATGGCCACGACTTACTACTGGCGTGTCGATGAGTTCGATATTATCGAAACGCATAAAGGCGATGTCTGGAGCTTCATAACTGAAGGAGCTGTCTCAAATCCGACTCCGGCTAAAAACGCTGTAGATGTATCTCAGACAGCAGTTCTTAGCTGGACACCCGGCCAAGGTGCTTCGCATGAAGTTTACTTCGGTACAGATGCAAGTGCGCTTGAACTTAAAAGTAGTGGCAGCCTCGGCTCCGAGAGCTATGATCCCGGACAGCTCGAGTGGAATACCACTTACTACTGGCGTGTTGATGAGGCCGATAGCGCCAACGCAGACAGTCCGTGGACAGGTCCCCTCTGGAGCTTTTCTACTGCCGACTTCCTTGTACTGGATGATATGGAGAACTATAACGATCTTGAAGAAGGTGAACCGGGGAGCAACAGGATATATCTTGCCTGGGTGGATGGATTCGATAACCCGACCGTTAACGGCTCAGTCGTTGGCCATGCCACTATTCCTTTTACCGAGCAGATTATTGTTCATGGTGGCAATCAGTCAATGCCTATGACCTACGACAACGCAGTCGGTATATCCGAAGCGACTTTAACATTGCCTTCCTCCAATCGCGACTGGACATTAAATGGTCTCAACACACTGACAATTTGGTTCAGAGGAAATTCATCTAACGCTGCTGAGAATTTGTACGTTGCACTTAACGGCAGCGCTGTGGTCAATCATGATAGGTCGGACGCAGCACAGTTTGGTGCTTGGACAGAATGGAATATCGATCTTCAGGCGTTTGCAGACCAGGGCGTGAACCTTGCAAATGTCAATTCGATTACGATTGGCCTTGGCAATAAGAATAATCCGGTTGCAGGCGGTGCTGGTATGATGTACTTCGACGATATTCGTCTCTATGCACGTTAAATCAGGACCGGCTGTTAAGATTGTAAAGTTTTTTTGCTGATTTAAATTAAATCGGGGCTTATACTGATTAATTCGGTATAGGCCCCTTGCTTTTTTAATAATAACATCAAAGGATAATGAAGATGAATAAAATGATGTATCTTTTAACTTTAATTATTTTGACTGTTGGCTCCCCTATTCTGGCGGAGAATGTGCTGTTACAGCAGTGGGATACACCATTTAAGGCGCCTCCGTTTGATGAAATTAAAGACGAGCATTTTATGCCGGCGTTGCTCGAAGCAATGAAAGCTGAAAAATCTGAAGTTGATGCGATTGTTAATAATGAAGAAGAGCCGACTTTTAAAAACACTATTGAAGCATTGGAAAAAAGCGGAAAGTTGCTCGATAGAGTAAGCAGGGTATTCAGTTGCCTTAACGGCGCAAACACAAATGATGAATTACAGAATATTTCAAAAGAAATCGCGCCAATACGGGCTAAGCACGATGACGATATCAGCTTGAATGAAAAACTTTTCGCAAAAATAAAACAAATCTATGATAAGAAAGAAAGCCTTGAGCTCACCCCCGAACAGAACACACTCATGGAAAACTATTATCTGAATTTTGTCAGAAGCGGGGCTAATCTTAATGATGAAGATAAAGAAAAGTTAAGAAACATAAATGAGGAGTTGAGCAATCTTTACGTCAAGTTCAAGCAAAACCATCTGAAACAGACCAACGCCGTTGCACTGATAATTGATAATGATGAGGATCTTACCGGCCTGCCCGATGAAGTTGTCCAGGCTGCCGCTGAAATGGCAAAAGCAAGAGACATGGAAGGTAAATGGGTCTTTACACTCCAGAAGCCGAGTTTCATTCCCTTTCTGATAAATTCCGAAAAACGCAAT
>JAVVFI010000186.1:5793-10186 GCA_032250555.1 Sedimentisphaerales bacterium | reverse complement strand
GATATATTCTGTTGCTTCCGGGCTGACCTTCATCAAGGTCGTTGTAGCTTTCCATATCGTCAATGATAAGGAAGTCGGCAGTCGTAAAGCTCCACAATGGGCCAATCCACGGACTGTCGGGGTTTGCATTATTTGCCTCATCAACACGCCAGTAGTAAGTAGTATTCCACTCGAGTTGTCCGGGTTGATAGCTCTCGGAACCAAGGTTTCCGCCGCCTTTATTCTCAAGCGAGCCTGCATCAGCGCCAAAATAAACTTCATGTGAAGCACCTAAGCCCGGTGTCCATGTTAGGACAGGTGTTTGTGTTATATCCACAGCGCCATTAGCCGGGCTTGGGCTGCCAACTGCACCTTCGGTCGTAAAGCTCCAAACGTCACCTTTATACGTTTCGATAATATCAAACTCATCGACACGCCAGTAGTAAGTCTTGGCCATTTTAAGTGCGCCGGGATTATAGGTCAAAGTGCCCTGTGGCAGGCCACCTGCTGCGTTGTCAACTTCTTCAAAACTTTCACCGAAGTAAACGGTGTGCAGTTTCGCACCGAAACCTGCTGTCCAGCTAAGGCTGTCATCGACACCTACTGACTCAGCGCCATCGGCCGGATCGGGAAAGTATGCTGTCTTGGGAGGAATACTAAAGCTCCAGACGTCACCTTTCCACGGACTGTTCGGCTCGGCGTCATTGACCTCATCGACTCGCCAGTAGTAAGTTGTGCCGGGGACAAGACCATCCGGAAACGCAAATCCGGGAAATCCGGCAACTAAAAACGTTGAGGTCTGATTACCCTGGAACGTGCTCTCGGTACCGGCATCCACATCGTCAAAATTATCACCGAAGTAAACATCATGCGAGACTGCAAAATCACCCGCCCACCAGGCCATGTTTACCCATGTATCGGCATGCAGGGCACCGTCGGAGGGAACGGGACCTGCGGCTTGAGGATAATCGCCGGCACTGCTCTGCATAACAATTTGAATTTCATCCTGGGTCAATGGCCGGTTGTATATCTGTACATCGTCAATCAGACCGTTCCAGAAACGTCCTGTTGCCTGAGAATTGTCCCCGATGTAGAGAGGATAGGAGCTGACAGTGATTTGTCCGGAGTTCTCTTCAGTTGCGTCCACCTCACCATCTACATACAAGTAGCTCATCGTACCATCGTACACCCATCCGACGTGGTGCCACTCGCCATCATCCACCGGAGTTACCCCATAGAGGTAGTTCCCTGCCGTACCGCCCACAGCAGCTTCCATAAAGGGATTTAAGTCCGCCCTCGACGACCGCCAGGAATCGTCACCCCTTGAAATGACAGTATTCCATTGCTTGTCGAAAGCATTAACCTTAATCCAGTAAGTGAAAGTGAGAAATTCGGTAATATCGAGCTTCGGATCGAGTCCACAATCCACGTAATCACCATCACCATCGAGGCTTATTGCCTGGCCGAAAACGCCGGGCTCATAGGTCGGGTCGCCCATTTCCGTGCCATGGATCTCATTACCGGAGCTGTCCAGAGCGTTACCGTCAAAACGATACCAGGCGACAAGACTCGGATCGGCACATTCGGCTATGCTCGTTAAAACCAGACACAACACCAAAACAAAAGAAGATAAATAAATCATTTTTCTAAACATAATAATCCTCCTTTAAAAAGTTAAAAATAACTATCCTTTGGCCACACACCAAAGCATCCGTAGTTTTCATAAGATGTATTGTTTAGCTGATATGTGAAAGCTCAACTCCGGGACACAAAGTCATCCTTACAACAAACTTTGCCCCCTGAAAAAAATATCCTCCTCTATTTGCAAATACAAAGTGTTGAAACTTCAGAAGGCAAAATCCGCTGAAATAAAGATAAACGGATACGTGCCTTACTAATCTTTTTTATACCAAATTATCTACTTTGCCGTCAAGAAAAATCATTTAAGAATAGATGAGTGATGAGTATTTGTTTTTTATCGTATCGTTTATAAACACCGAAAAAACAAGGGGATACTGCTTATTTAGAGCAGTTTTTTCAACATATTACGTGTTTCGGAAAAGGCATTAATCTCTATTCGCCGAATCTCATGTTTTAATATAAAGCGGATTTATTCTCGCGGTATTCCCCGAAGCACATCAGTCGGAGCATAATCATCAGTGAGAATCGGTCCTTTTTGCACATAACCATTTTGCATTCGCCCTTCTTCGATAATAGCGGGAAGATCAACGGTAAACTGCTTTTCCTTTTGCAGCCGCCGAGCGGCAGACAACAAGTCTTTTTGAGTCAGCGGCTTTTCCCTCGCATCAACAACAACAATAACATTACCGCTGCCATACGAGTATTGATTTTTGAATACGGCAGCGAAGGTACGTCTGTGATAATGATACGACTCAAAACCAGAACGCAGATTACTAACAACGACACCATCCGGATTTAATAGCCCTTTCATATATTCCATGAATTCTTTGGTTGTTAAATGATAGGGAATATACCCGCCCCTGAAAGTGTCCACGAAAATGATGTCGTATTTCATTTTGTCCCGTAAAAATCGCCGCACCTGCACACGCCCATCGCGAACATAGACCTTCATAAGGCCATCTTCCCTGAAACCGAAATACTTTTTTGCAGTCGAAACCACATCAGGGTCAAGCTCGATATTATCAATCGGCACTTTGGGAAAATAATGATGTATCGCCATCGGTATGGTCCCCCCACCAAGCCCAATAAACAGAATCCTTTCCGGGTCCGGTTTATGGGCAAATCCGGCGAACATGAGCTTATAGTAGTACATCTCAAAGTGCAGCGGCTGAAGGATATTAATTGACGATTCCTCATACTCGCTGCCTGAACGACGGAACTGGAGCCTCCGTATCCCTCCTGCCTGAGTTACGAGGATGTAATGATACAGACTTTCTTTCTCCAAAAGCACTTTGGATTCAAACTCTGAATAATCATTTTCTCCGGCAACCTGCCATTCCTGTCCCTGTTCAACCGGCGCGGCCAGAGAAAAGCCTACTGCTAAAAATCCAACAATAACAATCATCATCAATCTAAGACTCATGAGAGACAGCCTCCTTTTTATTAATCCCTTTCACATACCATGTTACTAATAAAAAAAGGGCAATCAGAAATAATGCCAATACTGAAAGGAACAGGATCTGCCGAATTCCCATCCAGAGTATAAAATAGAAAGAAGTAAGCAAACACCCAAGAAAACTACCCAACGTAGATATAGCATACAATGTACCGGCCTTTGTTCCAACACTCGCAACATCCTTAGTCACCAAACGTACGGCATAGGGTGAAACAATACCCAACAACATAATAGGGACAAAAAATAAAGTTGTAGTGGCAAAAAGAGAGCCCCAACGCTCATGCAATTCGAGAGAGGCAAACCATCCGCTCATCGCCCGATGCCAAAGTGCAACAGGTATAATGGAGATTGCCGCCATTATAATAATGAGCGCAAGACAAAAACCATAAGGAAATCGCTGTGATAATAATCCACCTGCAAAATAGCCAATACCCAGAGCAGCAAGGAAAATGCTGATTACACTGCCCCAAACCCAAACTCCGCTACCGAAATCCGGGGATAGCATCCTGCCGCCCACGATCTCAAGTCCCATTAAAACCCATCCGCACCCAAACACCGTAATGGTAACTCCGAATGTCCGCAACATACATTATTTCCTAATTGACATTTTTTATAAACAGCCGGCAACTAAGCTAAAGCACTTGAATGCATCAAGTTACCAAATCCATCTTAAAAGTTCAATTGTAGTTTTATTTCATTTTCATTACTTAATCTGCAAATCAGTCATATACTGCTCACGAGTTTTTCTTGTTCAAAGCATCTCAAGGACCATTCAGATGAAAAAATTGCCTTGAGGGGTATCGCGTCACGTTCGTAAATCAAACTCTTCCACAGTTAGCCTGAAAGCTTGAATTGTAAAGGCAATCCTGATATTCTATTAGATATGAGACTTGATCCCAGTATCTCGGAGTAGGTGAGCAGGTATAAATGGGAAGTTCCAACCGAGTGTAATAAGGGGACTCGAAATGGCTTTTGAGCGTTTAGAAATCTCACGTCGCAAGTTTATGAGCCGGAGCGGCTTAGCTGTAACCGGCATGGTAGCCACCGGGACAAGCCCCGCCTTTTCAAAATCGAACACCGACGTATCATCCAACAGATACCATATCGACGAGAAAGGCAAGGGCACGCTTCGCGTGGCTGCATGTCAGATACTGAACTATCCCGACGTAGAAAAAAGTACTCAAAAAGTGCTGCACTGGATAGAAACCGCCGCAAAAGACGGTGTCGATGTAATAGCGTTCCCTGAAGCATGTTTGTGCGGCTATGCAGGCAACGAGTACTGGAAGACCGCCAGGCCGGCAGATTTTGCAAAGGCTG
>JAVVFI010000186.1:0-5783 GCA_032250555.1 Sedimentisphaerales bacterium | reverse complement strand
GTTATGGTCGTTGAGGCTTCGAAGCGGCTGGACATCGCCGTTGTTCTTGGCACGGTACATTGGGAGTCGGATAAAATCTACAATGATCTTCTAGTCATTGACAAAGGCGGTTTGGTCCGCGGCAGATATTCCAAGACCCACCTCGCCGAATCCTGGCCTGTGCCGGGGAAGACCCTACCGGTATATAAAGTCGCAGGAGTAAAATCATGTTTTATAATCTGCCATGATGTCCGCTATCCTGAACTTGTCCGTTTACCCGCTGTTGCCGGCGCCCAAATATGCTATTTCTGCAGCCATGAGAGCGGGCTTAAGCATGAGCATAAGCTCTCGGCATATAGTGCTATGCCTATTGCGCGCGCAACGGAAAACGGCATCTTCTGTATAATGGCCAACGCCCCTGCCGACCCTGAAACGCTGCGCGGTTCGCACGGTAACAGTAAAATTATTCATCCCGACGGCAACGTGCTTGTTGAGGCGGGATATTTCAAGGAACGGCTTGTCACGGCAAATATCAAAGTCAGCGACGCCTCACGCTCTATCGCACGCCGGGCCGCCGAAGATAATACAATTCTTAAGCAATGGCTAAACGAAGGGACAAAGCTGGTTCGAGTCTATGACTGATAAGCACTGAAGCTGAAAACCGCCCGTGTTTCATATCGCCGGACTGGACAGTATTTATACGAAAGGAAATGACAAGATGAAAGATAATAGAACATCAGCCTTGATTCTTTTAACGGTCTTGGTTTGTTTATTGGCATCAGTCGGCAAGGCCTCTGAGGAAAAACGCAGTCCGCGAGCGGCCAGGAGCGTACATTTGTGGTATCCGGCGGAGCAGGGTGTCGTTTACTACAATGAAGTAACCGTAGAAAAAAGTTATCCGGGCAGCTACTTCTGTGTATGTGGTTTCAGGCATGGATATTTCGGGATACAGGAATTGTGGGAAGGCAAAAAAGTCGTGATATTTTCTGTATGGGATCCGGGCAATCAGAACAATCCGAATACCGTACCCGATGACCGCCGGGTCAAGGTTTTGCATGAAGGTAAGGACGTGCGCGTCAGCCGTTTCGGCAATGAAGGCACCGGCGGCAAGAGCATGTTCGACTACCAGTGGAATGCCGGCGAGACGTACAGGTGCATGGTCAAGACCTCCGTCGATGGCGATAAGACAACAAACGCCGCCTATTTCTACCTCAACGAAGAAAAGAAGTGGAAACATCTGGCGACATTTCAAACGATTACCGGCGGGGACTATCTTAGCGGGTATTACTCGTTCATAGAGGATTTCCGGCGCAACGGCAAAAGCGCACAAAATATCCGCAGGGCACGGTACGGCAACGGCTGGGTCAAGACCAAAGAAGGCAAATGGACACCTCTTACCCAGGCAAGATTCACAGCCGACAGAACACCAACGATGAATATCGACGCAGGGCTCAGTGATGGACGATTTTTTTTGCAGAACGGCGGCGAGACTGAGAACCATACCCCGCTAAAATCTCAGATGGACTGCCCTGTTGAGCAAATGAGCCAGCCTCAAGAGAGCTTTGACGATGTGTGGGAGCAGGTTTGGGCCGATGAATTCAATTACGAAGGTTTGCCAGACGAAAATAAATGGAATTATGAAACGGGCTTTGTCCGCAACCGTGAAAAACAATATTACACCAAGGCTCGCCCTGAAAATGCCCGCGTTGAAAACGGGACGCTGATTATCGAATCGCGGAAGGAGCAATACGAAAAGGGGCAATATACCTCGGCGAGCCTCCATACATGGCATAAGGCTGAATGGCTGTACGGCCGAATCGAAGTGCGTGCGAAGCTTCCTACAGGCAAAGGGATGTGGCCGGCAATCTGGATGCTGGGGACAAACCGAAATAAGGTCGGCTGGCCCGCATGTGGTGAGATTGATATTATGGAGAACGTCGGATACGACCCGGACACAATCTGCGCCAATGTACATACCAGAGCGTATAATCATGTTAAAAAAACCGGCAAAGGCTCAAAAATAAAGGCCGAAAAGCCTTACGAGCAGTTCCATATCTATGCGATTGAGTGGAACGAGGATCGTATCGACTTCTTCCTGGATGAAGAAAAATACTTCACTTTCAATAATGAAGGGACAGGCAATGACGTTTGGCCCTATAATAAGCCACATTACCTCATCTTAAATGCGGCCATCGGCGGTTCCTGGGGAGGACAGAAAGGAATTGACGATACAATCTTTCCGCAAAAGTACTATATCGACTACGTGCGAGTTTTCAGGAAAAGATAAAACTAACAAACACGAGGTAAAGGCGGCTTGCTGACCAAACTCACCCTACAATATAGATATAATTCGATAAAAATCTGACTTCGATGGCTTGAAACACGAGAGAAAATCGACTTCAATTTTCAATTCAAAACACCTCAGTGGCCATTTATCTGACAAATTCATCTTTCTCGAGGCCTAAAAAGTTTTTTACTACAACTGAGAAAAAAACCTTAAGTTCTCTTTAGCCGCTTCGATAAAGATTATATGAAACTTATCTGTAGTAGGTACTCATGAGCATTAAAATGGGTATCTTGGGTATTTTGGCAGAGACAAAAAAACTTGTTTAGTACCTAAGGAGTCAAAAAATGTTAGCAATTAAGAACAATCTTATGGCAGTAAACGCCGCAAGGCACCTTGGCAATAGCTACGACGCCCTGTCTCGGTCAGTCGAAAGGCTATCATCGGGCTTACGCATCAACAGCGCCAAGGACGACGCGGCCGGCCTGGCTGTTCGCGAATTGATGCGGGCAGACATCGCCGTTATCCAGCAGGGTGCCCGTAACGCTCTGGACGGCATTAGTATGCTGCAGACTATGGAAGGTGCTATGGCAACAATTGATGATGCCTTAGTGCGTATGCAGCAGTTGGCCGAACAGGCGGCTACCGGCTCGTACTCTTCAGCGCAAAGAACGATTATGGAAAACGAGTTTGCGGAAATGCGTTCGGAAATCGACCGTGTCGCCGGAGCAACGACGTTTAACGGTATCAAGATGCTCGACAACTCCGCTTCCGTAAATATCCACTTCGGCAAGCTTACGACCGATAACATCAGCATCGTAGGCAGCAATATAACCAGTGCATCGGGTGGTCTTAATATCACAGGCCTTACTATTGCCGACGTGGCCAGTGCCAAGAACGCGTTAGTAACAATAGACAGTGCAATCGCCACCAAAGATACAGCTCGCGCCAAGTTCGGTTACAAGATGAACCGCCTTGAAGGCACGATAGCAGTGCTTAATATTGCGGCTGAGAACCTCCAGGCTGCAGAATCTCGTGTTTCGGATGTCGATGTTGCCACGGAAATGGCGGAGATGACGAGAAACCAGGTACTCGCACAGGCCGGTATCTCGATGCTTGCTCAGGCCAACACAATGCCTCAGATGGCACTGACACTGCTTAGATAAACAACAGCAGCATTCGTCTGATGCTGCTTTTTATAATATACATTACGATATTCCATTACCAGGGACATAATAATCTGTTATGTCCCTGTTTTATTTTCCATAACAGTCATATATAAAGCAGCCGTTCACTCACTTCGGGTAGAAAAAAAGTATCAGGACGGAACTATGTGCCGGCGGGGTTTCAGGGCAATATATACGACCACCTGAGCAATCAAACCAAGAGTAAGAATAATGATGGAAAACCAGTAGGGCCGGTAAATTCCGAAGTTCCCGGAGAGGTACCCTCCCGTCCCGGCGCCGACTATCACGCCGAGAGAAATGGTAACTTCGTGTATTGCCATTTGAGCGGAGCGTTTTCTGCTGCCGCAGGCGCCGTAATAAAGGTGAGAGCTGTAAGAAAAGCCAAAACCGAAGCCCATAATCACAAACGAAGGAATAAATGCCCAGAGAGTTCGGCCATAGATAATCAGAAATATAGAAATGGCAAGTATTATCTGAACGCTGAGAAGCAGCACCGGTTTGAAATGCCAGAAGGCGAGCCGGCCGGCACCGGTCAAGACCAGGAAGTTGCAAATTCCAAACATTGTGATAATAATCCCGAACTGAGTTTCTGAGAATCCCAAATCTGTAAACAGCAGTGCAAATTGAGAGCGTGTTACACCCAGGCAAGCCCAGGAGCAGAAAAGAGCAATGCGTGCCATCCACTTGAAACGTAACAGCAGCCTCTTGTCTAAGGAGATTTGCGGGGCATCAACCGGCTTCACAGCGGCGGCGTTTCCGGCAGAACCGTCATGAGCAAGACAAAGCAGTACAAAGCAAACAGCAAGACACGCAACACTAACCACGACCGGGCCAAAGGTACTGATATCAACGAGCAAACCACCTATAAGGGGACCCATGATCGCGGCTGAGGACCACATGCCGTTATAGGTGCCGAGCCGGCGATTCAGGATAGCGCCCTCGTAGTCGGCGGATACCCAGCTCATAAGAAAAGGCCAGAAAAGCGACATTGCCGCACCCGAAAGTGTACCTGTGGCAATCATTGTCCAGATAAGTGCGGGCCTGCCGAACTGGTCTCGTGCTAATGCATAATAGACCACAATAACCATCACAAGGGTTGACAGGAACATAGCCCCGGCGGCTAAGCGGGTTGTATGGCGTGGCGCAAGATGGCCAAACATCACCGCGGCCAATAACAGGCACAACATATAGCCAAACATATTGAAAGCCCAGATGTATCCGACATGCTCTTCAGTCCCGCCGATGTTGCGTATGATAAACGGCATGGCCGTCCATAATACGCTTAGACTTGTAGCCATTGCAAATGCCGACCCATACAAGGGCCAAACATCCACAAGGCTCTTACGAACACGTTTTGCATATATTGTTATCATCACTGAACACAGAAAAGGACAGCATTGTACCCCAAAGGATAGATGTTATACCAGCTTTAATTCAACGGTGCGCCGCTGGCCTTCAACACAGCCTCCTGCACTGCAAGATCGTGCTCGAGTGGATATTCTGATTCTTTTTGCCCATTAATAATTCCGGCTAACTCAATGAGTTGTTCATCGTAGCGCCCCGGCATAGACAGTAGTTTAATTTCCTGGTATCCTTTTTTATATTTCTCAAGCTGTCTATCAGGAGCAAACAATAATTTTGGAGGTTCCAAGGGTCTAATATCCACCGTCCCTTTGTCACCACAGACTACGAACTGCCTTCGCCTTTGCCCTTCCACTTCAATCAGAGCACTGCGAATAGTCGCCGTCGAATTGGCATATTCAAAAACAGCCAACTGATTATCAGCAAGATTATCCTGATCAGGCCGTGTACGCCGGCTAAAGCCCGTGATCTTGTCCGGTTTACCTAAGACCTTTACCATCGCATCAATCAGATGGCAGCCCAACTCAAACATAGAGCCGGGAAATACAGCAAGCTCTTTACGCTGCTGAGTACCGATGGTTTTACTGATTACCCCATCGACTTCGAACACGTCACCCAACCACCCCTCCTGCACAGCCCGGAAACAAAACTTAAAAGCAGGATTATATCTGAACATATATCCCATTTGCACTGTTAGCCTGCGGCGAGTGGCTTCGTTGAGCAGTTTCCTAAATTCAACCAGTGATAATCCTGCGGGCTTATCAAGATGAATATGCACCCCTGCCGAGGCACACCGCATCCCGGTCGGTACCAGCTCAGGGATTTCAGTTTCCACCGCCACAGCCTGAAGCCCGGCGGTGTTCAGCAGTTGCTCTTCGCTTAGCCATTTCAATCCTCGATAAGCAGAATGATTTTTCAGCTTTCTGCGTTGTTCCGGATTTGACTCTGCAATTCCCACGACCTCATAATAT
>JAVVFI010000185.1:0-10193 GCA_032250555.1 Sedimentisphaerales bacterium | reverse complement strand
AGACCTGTTATTCTTACAGGCAGCCCGTACTCCTGTGCCTGAACATAACACCGCCCTGATTCGTTTATCTTTTGCCCGCGGGCGCCTGTGCCGTTCATTTCCATCCGCGGATTCGCGTAATATTCCCAAAGTTTCTCGAAGTGTCCTCGAACATCGATAGACTGTTCATCAACGAGCCATTCAATGTAGTCGGCTTCGAGTTGTTCATCTCCAAAGATATCAAGTTCAAATCCCATTATTTAAAACTCCTCATAATCGATTCTCTTTCGAGCATCCGTTTCATGCGTCAAAAATCAACGCTTCTATAATTAGAGCGGTGTGCACAATTGAACCGAAAATTTCAGGATTTTTGAATGGAGATTTTTACGTAAGTGTTGTTAAAGAAATGAATAAAAAAATATTTGAAATTTTTTATTTTTGTTTTTTACTGTGTCCGTTTTTGACCGAAAATCAACCCGAAAATAGACACTTGCCGCGGATATAAAACTGTGAATATGGAATGTACAATAAAGTAGTGGGTATGTTCAATAACCCATCACGTTGCACTTCTACTCGGTATCTTCTTGTTGCAGCAGCTCGATAATATCGGCTTTAGTCGGAAGTGCCTCTATCGAACCGAATTTTGTACAGGCCAGAGCCCCTGCCGCGGATGCGAATTTTACCGCCCCTCTTACATCGTCCTCTACCGCGTAATAGGCTGCCAGTGCCCCTGCAAAAGCATCTCCGCTGCCGGCCTGGTCAACAAGCTCCACATCATAACCGGCGATCTGGTCGGCGCCGCTTCTATCGACAACCATACAGCCCCGCCTGCCCATTGTTATCACCGCAGTGCCTACCCCGCGTGCAACAAGGTCCGAGCCGATCAGCTTGGCGGTACGAACATTGGCCGCCGAAAGATCAACAATCTCCGCGGCTTCATAAAGATTGGAAAGCAGAATATCAACTGTAAAGTAATCGGCCGGCAGGTCTCCGCTTTCCTGGCCCTCCTGCTCTAACGGTGCTGCGGGATTAAGGATGACCTTTGTACCGTGCACCATTGCGCAGCGAACAGCCGTTACGATTGCTTCCTGTTGCATTTTGCCGTGAATCAGGCAAACATCAGCCTCGGAGATAATCTGCTCGGAAGCCTCAATATCCTCAGCAGTTAAAGCGCTGTTGGCCCCGCTGCAGTAACACACTGCGTTTTCACCTTCGGAATTTACGAGCGTTACTACCACCCCAGTGTTTTTGGCCTTGGCGGTATAGATAAATTCCGTATCGACATCGGAGTCAATCAGAATCGTCTTTACCGTCTGTGCAAACGAATCACCGCCGACTTTGCTTATAAGATGCACATTACACCCGCACAAAGCGGCTTCAATAGCCTGCGTTGGTCCCGGTCCGGTCAGTGTGTATGAAAGAGCAGAGCCGATGACGCTCTGTCCCGGTGATGGAATTTGACCGCACCTTATATCCATATCAATATAAGTGCCGCCTATTACTACTACTGCAGGACTCCTTCCTGACATAATTTTTATACCCCCTGCCTTCGGCAGAATTCCTTTTAAATCTTATTTTGCTCCTTTGTGCAAAATATAAATCCTTTTGGATGCTAAGTATAACGGCTCGAAAAGCAAATGCAAAACTTTTTTTAAGAGTGCCTAACAAAATAAATCGTAGCACCGAAAACGAGCGTTTTCATTTCTGGTAAGGAAGGCGAAGCAGGCCATCTGAAGATGGTCGATGCAGCCTGACGTCATCCAGAGATGAAATGAGCCGTTTGAATGCAGAGTTATTTTATTAGGTGCTCTAAGGATAATATCGACAAAGTCTTTTTAAAACAAAACCGGTTCTTAAATGTCCTGACTCGAAAACCAGCATTTCAAAACTTCAATTATGTAATCTATCTGTTCTTTCGTCAGCGGTTTACCCTTTAAGATGTAATGCCACTTTTCAAGACACTTACGGCAGCAGGTACCGGTCGCATGCTGTGCGATAAAGACCGGGTGGTTCCTCATCGGTGTCTGCTTACCGTCGTTCACCGGATTCGCCTCCGCAAGGCGCTTCGAAATAAAATCCCTTGCATGCTCAAGGATTGTTTCCATACCCTTGTGCTTAAAATATTCGGCTTCTTTGCCGGAAAGCTGAAACCGGCTGCGAAATTTCGACCGCCCCAATGCCGTAAATAACTCATCAACATCACGCATAAATCAATTTCCGAAATTTTAGAGCAAAATCAGACTGGAATTCCAACCACGGCCATACAAAGCACACTTTCTTCCGTCCCGTCAATACCGACAATCGCGTTTACATGGTCATCATATAAAGCCCCTATCTCACAACTGCCCAGATTAATACTCACAGCCGCTAATGCCAGATTCTCAGCGATATGACCCGCATCAAGATACATATATCTGTACGCCCGCTGGCCGTACTTCCATTTGCATCGTTCAAAAACAGCCGACCACACAAAAACCGCCGCTCCCGAGGCACACATCTCCTGCCCCAAAGCCGCCGCCGAAATTATCTGATGAAACTCGCCCAGCTTTATTTCCTCAAGCTGATGATTTCTCACAGAGTAATGATAAACACCTGCCTGTAGCTTTCTTACATTATTGACAACAACATAGGTCTCGATCGGATAAAGTGCTCCCGCCGATGGGACCGTCCGAAATGCATAACCCTGCTCGATTCGCTGGATACCCGTCGATGCCCAGAGCAAATATGAAAGCCGGCCCAGGCTAATCGCCTTGGCCTGAAAATCACGAATACTCTTTCTCTGCCTCAGGGTCTGGTCCAGGCTCATCAACTGGCTTGGCTCAAAAGTCGCAAGATCAATCTTTTTTGCCTCCGGGTATTCCTTATACACATCCGGCTTGGACTCCCAGATCAAACGATGACTTGGCATCCTGCCCGGCTCATACTTTGTTTCCTGCTGATATCTATCACCTATACCATTCATATCTGCGCCCTTGAAACTTACATTAGTCCAATATTATCACTCAAAACACCCATATAATCTCAGGAAATCCCAGTATTTTAAGCCCTAACATAAATTTTAAAATAGAGGGCTTTACTTTATAAAGTTATGTATTTACTAAATTTTTATAAAAATTCATAAAAAAGAATACAAAAGGCTTGACAAAGTTTACTAATAGATTAAATTATGCATTCAGTTAAGTAAGCATATAACAACAAAATCAACTTAATAGAAATTAAACAATGCCTTTAATACTAAAATCCGGGTATAGAAGAGGCTAAGCGATGAAAACAATTCATTCAAACATTTCACAAAACTATCTTGATAACAAAAAGAAGAATCGTGCCCAAATCGACTTGCTCCGCAGCAGAATCTATTTGCTTGATAAAGATGACAGGCTCCTGATGACTGTCTATCTGGAGAATGGCAACAATACTCGACAGATATCTCGACTTACTGGCCTGTCCCGGACAAGTATTGCTCGAAGAATAAACATACTGACAACACGTCTGTTGGATGGAGGATTTATAGCCTGCCTTCGCAATCGTCGAAAATTTAACAAACACCAGATGGCCATCGCAAAGGACTACTTCCTGACGGGCTTGTCGATAAAAAAAATCGCCTTAAAAAGACATCGCAGTCGTTATCGTGTTACTGAAACCATAAAAAAAATAAACAACATTCTGAAAGAATGTGAATAAGCCAACACAGAATAGGAGATACGAGTTATGCCGACATACAGTGTTTCAAAAAGTTTCAACTGGCAGGGAACAGTTACTGATAAAGTCGCTTTAGTTTGCAGAATGTTCGGGCTCTCAATCGACAGACTAACCGAAAGGAAAGTCAATTATAGCTGTCAACTTCAAATTAATACTGGTGATATAGTTTATATCTCAGGTCCGTCCGGGGCCGGCAAAAGCGTACTACTGAGAGAACTGGAAAAATCCGTTCCTCCCTCGGACAGGATTAACCTTGACCGAATAAAGCTCCCCGATGATAAAACACTTATCGACTGTATCGATGGCGGTTTGCTGGACAGCCTTAAGATGCTCAGCACCGCCGGACTGAACGATTGTTTTTGCATCCTCAACCAGCCGCGGAATCTCAGTGAAGGCCAGAAGTACCGCTTCCGCTTGGCAATGGCATTGGCAGCGAATAAAAAATTCATCTTCGCTGATGAATTCTGCTCAGAGTTGGACCGTATTACCGCTGCAGTGATTTCATACAACATTTATAAATTTGCCAAGCGTACCGGTACGATATTCATCTTGGCCTCAAGCCACAATGACATCCTGCTCGATTTGTCGCCGGACGTTCTAATAGCCGCAGAGCTGTCGGGCACAACCGAAGTTATCTATAAGAGGGCACGAGAATGAAAGTAAAGTACGTTCAACTGGAATCTGAGGCGTTTTTGACAGACCTGGACTTTAATGCCGGATGCGGGTGACATTAAAATATTTATCATTATTTAAGCTTATAGTTCGGAGTTGTTCTTTTTTTTATATATTATTCATCAAGGGTCCCGGCTACACCGTGCATATACCACTTGGGTGGACCTTTGCGTTTAACTCTTAATGGTAACTTATTCTCGGTAACAGATTTGTATCCCTTTTCCGTCATGCACACTTCAATGAATCTGGCATCGTAGCCGCCGATTTTTATTGTTTTTAAATCTACGTATTTGAGCATTTCTTCTCGACATATCCTGAGATCGTCTGCACATTCTCTGTATGTCTTGCCTTCCTGGTACCAATAGTAAGTACAGCCCGTAAGGCAGTATAGTAAAGCGGCTAAAAATATAAATGTCAGAAATCGTCTCATTCTTGAATCCTTTCTAATTCATTCTAAGAATACATCTTCAAGCAGACAAAGAGTAAAACATATGACCTGCTAAGTTAGCCTCGATAAACCAGGGCTGAACCTTATGGCCGATAAAATACCAAATCTGCTCTGAAGATTCAAGCTTTTGATTTTTTATAATCAAAACCTGAATTATACCCTGTTCTTTTAGATTCGGCCATAATAATACTGATAATTAACTTTAGCTTCTGATGAATGCAGCATTAACTGGCATATTTATCTGTTTATGAGCTAATACGAGAACGCTTATAAATTTTCAATATAGGTGCCTAATCGCGTAATACGAACAACAGGATAGATAGGCTTTATCTTTTCTTAATGTTTACCATTTTGCCGTATATTACTAACGAGCAGCTTATCCGATATTGTTATATTGCCGATTATTTGCTCAGTGCATTAAAATAATGATAAATGGGGTTTGTATTTGTTTTAACTGAAATCATTAATAAAAGGGCAGAATTATGAATATTGCACTGGCACCGGAAGTAATTATAGAAGCCATGAAAGAGCATGAACAGGCAATTGCTTGTTTATATGAACGATACGCCGCGAAATTCCCGGAATACAAAGGCTTTTGGACCGAATTATCCCATGAGGAGGTTCAGCATGCCGACTGGTTGGATAAACTTCAAAACGATATTGAAGGTAGATCCGAAGGTTTTATCGTTGAAAGGTTTCCGTTGGGGGCCATTCAGAGTTCGACCGAATTTGTTAAAAAACAGGCCGAAACGGCACATCAGCCTGACTTAGTACTCATAAATGCCTTGTCAACAGCTCTGCGACTCGAAGAGGCACTCATAGAAAAAAAATATTTTGAAGTCATTGAAACCGACAGCATAAAAACAAAACACACCTTAGCCATGCTTGCCAGGGAAACTCAGGAACATTACCAGAGAATCCGCAAACTATGGCTGGAGCATAAATAAAACTACCAGCAACATATGTATATAATTTGTTGAAATAATGCAGTTTCATCCAATCAGAACGCCCTCTTTGCATGTGTTTTTCAAGCGATTTTCAGTCAAAAACGCTCACAGTAAAAAACAAAAATAAAATTTTTCAAATATTTTTTTGTTCATTTCTAAATAAGAACTTAGAGCAATCATCCATCTGAAAAATCTATCAATTTTCGGTTCAAATGTGCACACTGCTCTAATTATAGGGGAGGGATATAAAATATATCATTTGTCTTAAATAATAGTTGGTGCCCGGTCGGTAGCAAGGAAAAATTCAGAGCCAAATGAAACAGTGTTCAGTATGCAAAAAGATAAAGATTGTCCAAGGCAGCTTCGATGATTACATGCTGCTTGCGCAATATCACTACCGCGAATCCCGCCCAGGGCCGTTCGAGAAAATCTTTGTTTTGCGAAATGAAGCAGCAGGACCTGCCAGGAACAAAACCATCGGAGTCATTGTTTACTCAATGCCGAGTCCGAGGCTGGAGCTTCGCGGTAAAGCTACAGATAATTTCTTTTCCGGTTTCGACAAAGGCACACAACTCGGACTCATTAACAAAAACATCCGATGTATAAGCAGACTTATTATTGAACCGAGATTTCGCGGATTGGGGCTTGCAAAAAGATTAGTACAGCAGACTATGCCGAAAATGAACGTACCGATTATCGAGGCCGTTGCGGTTATGGGGCGGATCAATCCATTCTTCGAAAAAGCCGGAATGAGACCTTTTACATCGAAACCTTCCCAGCGTTTTGCCCAATTCATCAAAGCTCTCAGTATCATCGGGATAGAGGGTAATGATCTTATCGATCCGCAAAAAGTACAGCGAAGACTCTCCCGGCTTAAGGATGAAAAAAACGAATTTATAGAGCGCGAAATTAAGCGTTTCCTCAAGAGTTACGGCCGCCGCCGGAATATGCCGCCCGGCCTGGAGCGAACAAGATTCATTTTGAGCAGACTCAATACCAGGCCCGACTACTACATCTGGTTCAATGAATCAATTTCAAATTTCAACTTTAATAGTTAGTTATTATGCTTAACAAAGTTCAATCGATATTACTTGATAAACTCGTCGCTCATCCGGACAATCCTAACCGAATGAGTAAAACTAAGTTTGCAAAGCTTCTCCGCAATATAGAAAGAACCGGCCGATACGAACCCCTGGTGGTTCGCACTTGCCCGCAAAAGTCGGATTGTTTCCAGATAATCAACGGCCATCATCGCTGGCGGGCATTGAGAGAGCTTGGTTATAAAACCGCTGAGACTCTTGTCTGGGATGTTAATGACCAGGAAACAGACATACTCCTTGTCACGCTTAACCGACTTGGCGGCTCTGACGTTTTTGATAAGAAGCTAACACTGCTCAAAAGGCTGAATAAATCCGCCTTTGAAGGACGAACAACCCGATTGGCAAAACTTCTGCCCCAAACAGCAAATCAAATTAAACGTCTCACAGAATTGACGATTTCCGATTGTCAAAAGGCGGTTGAAAACCATAAATCGCAGTTATTAAATCCGCTGGTGTTCTTCTTAAACGACAAACAGCAGGAGGTTGTCGCAAAAGCACTGTCGGCCGCAATGAACGAAGTTGAAGAAAACCGGACGAAGGCTCTGAAAAATGCGGCTGCTCTTACATACATAGCTCAGGAATTTATAAATTCCCGAAAAGTCGGCCCGTAAAAAAAACGTCATGTTTTGTAAAGAAAAACAATGAAATAACTCTTGACAATTGATACTCTATTCTTGAAAATCGACTTTTAACAGAGAATTTAACCTTCGTAACAAAAACTGAAAAAAGTCAATTTCACGAGGATGCGCAATGGCAAAGGAAAAAAAGCTCATCAAGGGACCGTGGTCATGGACCAAGAACGATATCAAGCTGCTCAAAAGGCTATACCCCAAAGGAAACATAAAGAAGATAGCTGAGCGGCTAAATCGGCCTTTAACGGCGGTGCGGCAAAAAGCATACGACATCGGGATGAAAAGTGACGTGTACAATTACTGGACGAAGGAAGATCTGCAACTGCTCAAAAAGCTCTACCCCAACACTATAACAGCAGAACTCGCCAGGCGGCTTAAACGTTCCGATGGCTCCATAAAAACAAAAGCCCGTCAATTGGGAGTTAGAAAATCAGCCGGCTATCTCAAAGCTATAAAATCACGCCCCCGAAAGCGACGCAAAAAAAGCAAAAAATAATCTGAATACAAAAGTGATTTTATATCTCAATGCGAGTGGACGTTAATATGCCCGCTCATCTGACCATCCAAAATATAATGGGGAGGTTCTAACAATGCCCGGAGCAAAGCAATTGACAAAAAAACAGCTTGCTGTGATAGAGGACCTGTTCGCCGGCGAGCTTGACGAGCAGGCAATACTGGACAAATACAAGCTCAGCAAGAGGCTTTATAACCAGTGGCGAAATGACGAAAATTTCACCGAGCAGTTCGAGAAACGCATCACAGACTCATATCGCCAAAGTGATGTCCTGATTGCGCGTTACGCACCCGTAGCGGCCGCAAAACTCATTCAGCTCACAGAATCCGACAAAGCCGAAACCGCCCGAAAAGCCTGCCTCGATATAATCTCTATGCCGATACTAACAGCCAGCAGAAAAGCTAAGCCGTCCGAAGAATCCCAATCTGCCGATACCCAGCCCCCGGTCTCTCTTAACCCCGAAACCGCAGGCAAACTCCTGGCCGTCCTCGCCGAAGAAAAAACAATCAGTAAACTTTAATTGCTGGCGATGTGTTGGCCTCATACTTTTCCACAAAAACTATAATAAGAATTCGCAAAATAAAGCAAAGTATAATAAGATTATCACCAAAGCAGTTTTGAACACTATACAGTAAGCAATCATACTGTTAAGGAGCAGGCTGATATGACTAATTACACACGACGCGATTTCCTCAGAGCCGCTGGCACAACAGCGGTATCACTTGCAATTACCAGCGGCGCATTAGCCGGAGCGAAAACAATCAACAGGCCTAATATACTTATGATTCTTGTCGATGACCTCGGCTACGGAGACCTCTCCAGCTACGGTGCCAAAGACATGCAAACGCCCAATATCGACAAACTCATGGCTTCCGGTATGCGTTTCGATAACTTCTACGCCAACTGCCCCGTCTGCTCGCCCACCCGGGCATCGCTGCTATCCGGCAGATACCCCGACCTCGTCGGCGTCCCCGGCGTTATCCGCACACACCAGACGAACAACTGGGGCTATCTGTCTCCGCATGCGGTGCTGCTGCCGAAACTTCTCAAGCCGGCCGGCTATCATACCGCGATGGTCGGCAAGTGGCACCTCGGCCTGGAATCTCCGAACACCCCGAACGAGCGGGGCTTCGACCACTTCCACGGCTTCCTCGGCGATATGATGGACGACTACTACAATCATCGCCGCCACGGCAACAACTACATGCGGCTCAATAATAAAGAAATCGACCCCGAAGGACACGCCACCGATTTGTTCTCCCAGTGGTCTGTCGATTATATAAACTCCCGCGCAAAAAAAGCACAGCCTTTCTTTTTATATCTGGCATACAACGCACCGCATACGCCGATTCAGCCGCCTGCTGACTGGATAGAGCGCATTAAAAATCGCGAAAAGAATATCAGCGATAAACGTGCAAAACTCGTCGCGCTAATCGAGCATCTCGATGATGGCATCGGCAGGGTGATAGCCGCTCTGAAAAATTCCGGCCAAAGCAACAACACGCTGATTATCTTCACGTCCGACAATGGCGGCCAGCTTAGTGTCGGGGCAAACAACGGAAACCTAAGAGCAGGCAAACAGGATATGTACGAAGGTGGAATCCGCGAACCTATGTGCGCCGTCTGGCCGGGTGAAATAGAATCCGGTTCACGAAGTAATCGCGTCGCTCTGACTATGGATCTTTATCCGACTATCTGCGATGCCGCCGGCGCTGATATTGAGCACAAGATAGATGGCCGAAGCATTCTCCCGACTCTGCTCGGAAAGAACCAGCCCGAAGAGGACCGCTTCCTCTTCTGGGTGCGCCGTGAAGGAGGTGGCCGGTACGGTGGACGTGCTTATTACGCCGCTCGCTATGGCGATTATAAACTCGTCCAGAACAGTCCCTTTGAGCCGCTCGAGCTCTACAACTTAAAAGATGATCCTCAGGAACAAAGTCCCATCGGCAAAAAACACAGAATGTATCAGAGACTCTTTACCGCTCTGCGCAATCATATTAACGAAGCGGGCGCTGTACCATGGGAAAAGTATCCTGTAGAAATAAAAAGCTCTTAACGATCCTGAAAAGTAATTTATGTCAAATTGTTTCTTTAATCAAAGAGGTAAAAATGAAAAATAGAAAGCCCGTCCGAAGCATACTGTTATGTGTAAGTTTATTACTGTCCTTTGCTGCCGTTACCGCCGCACAAACTATCCTTGTC
>JAVVFI010000184.1:0-10275 GCA_032250555.1 Sedimentisphaerales bacterium | reverse complement strand
GGGGCGTGGATAAGGAGCCTTAAAATGATATTAATAATGCTGCTCGCGGATTTTACCACCCTAAAGGGTGCCAATTTCGAAAAATTTAGGCGGTTCTTGACAATAATTTAAATAGCTGTTAATATGAGGTGTTAAGGTCTTTTTGGATGATTATGGCGATTTCAAAGAGGAATAAAATGGTGAAAAGTGTTTCTTTTTTTATTGTTAAGGCGATATTAACCGTCATTGTGTTCGTTTTTACTTTACTGCCCTCCGGCTGCAAATCTTACGAACAAATGGGCGAAACCGCCGCTGAAGGACATAGAAGGCATATAAGAAATAGCCGCCTTAATCAACAGCAGCTTATGGCGGATTTAGATTCATTTTGGCTTGTTGATAGGCCCAGTAAGCTAACCGACAAAAGGATACCATAATTCGCGCGTATCACATATTACGGGCGAAAAGAACAAAAGGATTTGATTCGTGGAAGTGCTCATCGATTATTTCAGACGGGTTGCCAATAATAATGACTGGTGGATTGTCGGCATTGAATTAATTCTTATCGGCCTGGTGGTGTACTGGATTGTTGATTTCCTCGAAGGCACGCGAGGAGAGAGATTATTTCGCGGCGTTATTCTCATTCTTGTCATCGGCGTGCTCATCTTAAATTTATCCGTTCAACTGTTTGACTTTCCCAGGCTTAAACATCTTTACAAGGGCTTTTTGATTGGCGTTTTGATTATTGCCGTTGCCGCCTTTCAGCCGGAAATTCGAAGAGTTCTCATACGTCTTGGCCAGCCTCGTTTCTGGTCAGGCTCGTTACACCAGCTTACAAAAACTGTCGAAGAAATAGTTGCCGGCGTAACTGAACTTTCCGCGGCAAGAATCGGGGCCATTATTGTTATAGAAAAGCAGGTCGCGTTGGGAGAATTTATAGAAACCGGGGTGCGTATTGATGCCAAGGTAACCGCCGACCTGATTAGAACCATTTTTCACCCCGGCACTGCTCTTCACGATATGGCCGTTATTATTCGAGGTGACAGAGTAATTGCCGCCAGCGTACAGCTGCCTTTGGCCGAAGCAGACAGTATCGGCGGTGTTGAACTTGGTTCGCGGCACCGGGCGGCTATAGGAATAACGACTGGCTCCGATGCCATCTGTTTGGTTGTAAGTGAGGAAACGGGCATTATTTCAATCGCTCAAGATGGAAGAATTACACGAAATATAGACGAATCTGAGCTAAGAAAACAGCTTACAAGAGTTATTTCATGAGTATAACTGTTATAAATATGCGATACCTGCTGCCTTGTACTGCAAAAAAATCGAAAAGGCAGGCGTAACACAATGATAAGAAAGATCAAATTCGGCAAGATAGCAATTGTGATTTTTTTGACGGTCCTGATCTGGGTCTGGACGGACCTTGACCTGGACGAGGTGCATATCGTTCCCAAGGTCATTATGAGAGTGGCATACAGCCCCGAACTCCTGGTTAGTTTCAACGGTCAGCCGGAAGCTTCGATTAATAATATCGAGCTTAAAGGACCGGCCAAAAGAATCAGTGAAGTAAGGCGGGGACTGGACGACGGTACGGTGAAACTTGATTTAACTCTGAATCCTGAACGGGAAGGGATGATTACTACCGGCTCAAATACTCTCAATGTTCTGGATTTTCTCAAAAGGAGCGATGAGATAAAAGAACTCGGAGGCCTTACGGTTGAAGGTTGTAAACCAGAGATAATTGATGTGAATGTTGTTAAGCTTGAAAAAAAATTGTTGGATATCGAATGTGTTGACGAAAACGGACTCCCTGTGAAGGTTGAGAGTATTGTCCCGTCACAGGTTGAAATGTATGTGCCCGCCGACAGCAGATTGAAAGCGCAGGCACAGTTGTCGAGCAGGGATATCACGCAGGCGAAACAATCTGTAGCAGTAAAAACTCCATATGTCGAATTGGCGCCGGGCCAGAGAAGAATCGCCTCCAGCCAGGTGAATATTAAAATGTCGCCCGAAGCGGACTCGTTAATACGATCTCAAATATTAGGTGCCTCGCTTGGATTTACATTAAGCAAAAACCTTCTTGAGAGCGGTTACAATGTTGATATAGAAAATTATAATGAGCTTGATTCTTTTTTTATATACGCCACTCCGGCAGCCAAAGATGCTTATGAAAGTCAGGAATTTCAGATACATTTGATTATACCTGACAGTGCCGCAAAAAAGCCGAATGAGGTACAACGGAGACCAGTGGTTCTCGATTTCCCGGATGAATACGTCCGCAAAAACGAAATTAGGCTTGAAGGTGAGCCAAAAGAAGCAAGATTTAAGTTGATACCCCTAAAGCCTGCTGAGACTCCGCCGGCCGGGACGACGAATTGAAAAAGACTGCCAAAGCCTCAATAGTCATCCATAATGACAGTGCAAAAATTCCACCGCCGATTATAACGAGAAGCCAGTTGCTCTTGCTGATAAAATTCATTTCGTTTTTTACCATAGACCAGTTTGTAATCACCAGCATAATCAGACAAGGCACCCCGGTTACAAGGAATTTCAGTCCGCGCTTTCGTTTTAAATACAGTGTAACCAATAGAAGTGCCAAGGCGGCCAGAAGCTGATTTGCGCTTCCGAATAACGGCCAAAGCATCATTGCGCCTTTGCCGTCTGCGCCGGTGGCGAATGCCAGACCGGCTGCTGTAATTACGGCAAAACTGGTTGCCGCCCATCTGTTGGCTAAAAATGGAATTCGCAGGTCGGTTGCCATCTCACTTATCACGTATCGCTGGATACGCGTCGAAGTATCGAGGGTTGTGCCGGCGAACGACGCGATGAATACACCCATAAGCGTAATTCCAACTGTCTCAGGTATGCCGATTTGCCTCATCATATTAGCCGCACCGATAACAACCGGGGCTATTTTGTCGGACAAACCCTTGGCTCCAATCCATGTGCTGTATTGATGCTGCCATGCAGCCTGACCTGTTAGAATTGTGCCGTTGTCGAGCTTTAGAGCCATTCCGATACCGGCGGCAACACAAATCAAAACCAATACCGCCAGGAAACCTTCCAACAGCATGGAGCCGTACCCAACGAACTGGCAGTCGGTTTCTTTGGAGACCTGTTTTGAACTTGTGCCGGAGGCCACCAGTGAATGGAATCCGCTGATGGCGCCGCAGGCGATTATAACGAACATAAAAGGCCAAATCGGCGGAGTACCGTCGGGAAGCGCCCGGTTAACGGACGGCGCAACAAGGGGCAGGTTACCCGATAAGGAAGCAACTACAGCTCCGCCAACCAACAGACCCATTGCGATAAAGAGCTGCCAGGCATTGATGTAATCCCTCGGCTGCAGGAGTGTTGTGACCGGCAGTGTCGAGGCCACCCAGGCGTAAATCAGAAGAATTATTACCCAAAGCCCTGTGGATGGTATCCCAAAGACTGTACCGAGATTGACCGGGAGAAAACTGCCTGCGGCAATGCATAAATACATACCAATTACTGCTATTGTTGTTGCGATGGCCACGTTGGCGGTTTTTTTATAGACGGCAAAACCCAGAGCAACGGCTATTGGAATCTGCAGCCAGACCGGAACGACTGCACTTGGAAACCTTGTAAAGACGGCAGCAATCACAACGCCGAATATTGCGATAACAATCAGCAGGCTCAAAAATACAATGGCGAAGAATATAAATCGAACCCGCATATTGATATATTTAGCGGCGACTTCTGATAAGCTTTTGCCCTCATTTCGCAGCGAGACAACCAGGGCCCCAAAGTCGTGCACAGCTCCCATAAAGATGGAGCCGAAGAACACCCAGAGGACAGCCGGGAGCCAGCCCCATATAATTCCTATTGCCGGGCCTACGATAGGTCCCGTGCCGGCGATTGAAGTGTAATGATGCCCAAAGATTATGCCCTTTCGGGCCGGGACATAATCGATACCGTCATGCAGTTCCTTGCTCGGAACTGGTGCGTCTTTGTTAAGTTTGAATATTTTTTTTGCGAGAAACCGCCCGTAAGTATGATAAGCCACCAGATACCCGGCCCCACAAATCAGCATCAATAAAAGCGTATCCATTGTTTGTACCTCATATTTTGTACGAACTTTTTCTTACCCACTATTTCCTGTGCGGCCTGGCCAAGAGTTTAATGGGCACTTCTTCAATCAGCAGCAAGGTTCGCAACCGGTTTTCAACATATCTGAGATAGTTTTGTTCGAATAATTCGGGCTTATTTACGAACATAAGTATCGTAATCGGATTTACCGCAATTTGCGTGGCATAGTAAATCTTTGGCCAGCCCTTTTTTTTGCCTCCGGATGTGCCGATTTTCTCTTGTTTAATCATTTCAAAGACTTTGTTTAATTTTACTGTGGGAATCCATGTAGTTGTTTGTTTGAAGATTTCGGTCGTCAAATCCAGAACGCTCTGTATGTTCTTTGCTTCGGTTGCTGTTGTAAAAGCTATAGGAGCATATTTTAAGCCGGGCAGAACTTTCGTCAAATATTCCTGGTAGTCTTCGGTAGCGGCCGAATCTTTTGCCAGGTCCCATTTATTTACGATTATTATACAGCTTTTGTTTTCTTCGGCGATGATTTTGGCTAATTTTTTATCGACCTGTGAGACGGGAACGGCGGCATCTATAATAAACAGTACGACATCGGCGCGACGAATCGAGCGTTCTGCCCGAACGTATCCGTAGAACTCGATACTGCCGGCCATCTTTCTTTTCTTTCTCACGCCAGCCGTGTCGATAACAACGATGGTCCTGCCGTCTTTTTGAAATCGTACATCAACAGCATCTCTGGTAGTTCCCGGTATCTCGCTGACAATTACTCGCTCGAAACCGGCCATAGCATTTACGAGAGTGCTCTTGCCGGCGTTTCGCTTGCCGACAATGGCTATTTTCATATCGGGTATTTCCGGCCGGCCCGGTTCCAAAGTCGCGATTTTGTCAAAGATTTTATCGAGCAGGACGGCTTTGTTGAGATTATTCTTTACAGAAACGCATAGAAATTCGCCGAAGCCGAGTTTGGTAAATTCCCCCGCTGTGGGAAACATCCTGGCGGTGTCGGCCTTATTGGCGACGCCAATAACGTCGAGGTTGTGTTTGCGGAGAAGCTGTGTTATTTTTTCGTCTAAGGGCACCAGGCCGTCACGAATATCTACCATAAACAGCACAAGCTGCGCCGATTCAATCGCCTGAAAGATTTGATGTTCGATATGATCGCTCAACCGGTCGCTATCGACTATCCCATATCCACCGGTATCGATAAGCTCAAAATAACGGTCATCTCTTCCGATAAAGGTGCTGACGCGGTCTCTTGTAACACCGGCGGTAGGCTCGACTATACTTATCATCGAACCTGCAAGGGCATTCAAAAGACTGCTTTTACCGACATTCGGCCGGCCGATTATCGCTACTTTAGGTAACGCCATAACTTTTTTTTCAGCTTATTATTTACATAAATTTCTTTTACTCATGTGATATTATGAAATTAAAGCAAATAGGATTATACCAAAATCATCGAACGGATTGAAGTGCCCAAACTGGCAGCATGCGCCCGAGTAAATTATTATTATACAAACCTTAAGAATCTTGAAAGTAATTAGCCCCCAGCAAAACTGGGGGCTAGTAAAGCATCATCCTCATTGATAAAATCGACAAACTAACGACTTTTAAACTTTTTATTCTTTTTTTTATATGTATAGATTCTCTATCCAAATACGTAAATGTTATCTCCCGGTCCGCTCGAATAGGTTACACTCTCAAATACACCTTTCCAATTACACTTCTTTCCTATACTTGTGTGCTTATTTCTCGTATGTGTTGTGGTTTTGGTTTTTTCTGCTTTTTTATTACCTTCCATTCCATTATTCTTTGCCATTTTATATCACTCCTTACATTTTTTTAACAATTATAATTACTTTTAATTCCTTTTGCACGAATAATTAGTCTATTTTTTTGAAAACTCGAAAAAACGATCTTGCCGTAAATCCAATAAATGGTTTTACTCTAACTCCATTTTTCTCCAAAAACTCAGCAGTTTCTTTTGTTGGATATGCTTCAACATATACAACCTCACAAATTCCGGCATCTATTATTAACCTTGCACATTGAAAGCAAGGGAAAGTAGTAGCATAGAGTCTGCCATCCATGGACGATCGCCCACCTAAACTTAAGATAGCTCGTTCTTCTGCATGTATTGCAGTACATAGCTCCATATTTCGATTTGGGTACAAGCATTCTTTAAGATTTTCCCCACACTCGCATAGCCAAGGCTCGCTAAGGTCTGTATGACGCTTTCCGCATAAAGGACAACAAATACTCCTTCCTCTTGCCTTTAGTTTTGCAGCCATGTCTTCGTCTTTGCAACATACTTGTAACTGATAACACGTGGGTACACGGGGTGGGTTCTCATTAAATCCCATTGATATTGGAAATTCTTGGCCATTTCTTTTGATTGTAATCACCGCACCAACATGGCGTTTTCTACACTTCGAGGAATTAGACTGGGCATACGCAGCTGCCATTTGCACTTCCTCTGGGTTGGGGCCTCTGCAGCCTTCCACTTCCTGCATTAATCCTACAAATTCTTCAGCCTGTTTCTCCAACGTCCGCCCAATCTTATCCAAATTTGGTTCTTCCTCCCCTTGTGGGTAGACAAAAAAATTCTCATTGTTATTATACACATAATCAGCGTCATCTACGCATTTTTGGACATTTTGACCCCAATCAAAATCTTCACTTCTATCGCGTCGGTCGTCCCTTTCAAACTCGTTGTATCCATCGTAATCTTTTTTTACGCGCTGCCATCTCTCATTTTTTTCGGCGCAGACAGCAACAAGAAAAAAAATAGGGTATATTTCTCGAATTTTTTGCACCTCCTGAAAGTTACGGAATCCATCAATCACAACCTTGTCATTTCCAATGTTCGCTTCATTGATCCTCCCAACTACTTTATTAATCCAGTAACTCTGGTCTTCCTTCCGTTTTTTGTTTCCATGATCTTGAAGCACCTTCCGCCAATTCTGCTTTCCTTTTTCAATAAGTTCACCTGTTCTGTTAAGTTCCCCCCTAATATCATCAGAAATCTTGAAGGCGTGGAAGTTTAGACTTTCAAGAACTTTTCTCATTTCACCACAACCACTTCCAAAAGGCCCTGTCAGACCGATAACAAGGTTGGGACGAGCAAGTTTATCTTTTTTCTGTTGTTCTTGTTTTTTCTTAGTTTCTTTTGGACCTTTCTTACTCTCTCTGGGACGACCTGCCGTTTTATTTTTAGCTTTTTTTTTGACGCTTTTACTTCCTATGTTGGCCATGAAATTTTATTTCCGCTTTATTACTACCGCAACCCTTGACTTACATCAGGACGATAGTTAGATATTATCTCTTTTTATCGGCCAATCAATACTCTTTTTATTATTTTTTTAGTTATTGCCAGAAAAGATTGGATTCGGTTAAGAATTTTTTTACCAACTGTTTGTATTGACTATTTCTTATCTATTATTTACTATTTTATGTATCTAACAGTCAATCTTCAAATTTTATGGTACGAGGGTTTTTTCAAGATGAGGTGTTTCTTATGGACAATAATCGACGGGATTTTCTGAAAATGGTTGCAGCCGGGACTGCTGCGGCGGCACTACCGGGGTACGCACAGAGGCCGAAGAAGAGAAACAACAAATCTGTTGTGCAAAAAGCCCTGCCGCGCTGGCGCGGTTTTAATTTTCTGGATATGTTCACGATGCGAAGCAAAGCGGAATTTCCGGAGGATGATTTCCGCTGGATGCGCGACTGGGGATTTGATTTCGTTCGTTTTCCAATGTGCTATCGGCTGTGGATAGAAGACGGGGACGACTATAAAATTCACGAGCCGATGCTGGAGAAACTCGACCGGGCTGTGGAGCTTGGGGGAAAATATGGTCTGCACGTCAGTCTGAATTTTCATCGCGGGCCCGGCTATTCGGTGAACAGGGAATTCACAGAGCCATTCAATTTGTGGAAAGACGCTGAACCTCTCAAAGCATTCTGCTTCCACTGGCAGATGCTTGCCAAGCGCTATCGTGGTATTTCGAGAGATAAGCTCAGCTTCGATTTAATCAACGAGCCGCCTTCAATCGGGAAGCTTATGAGCCGCAGCGACCATGAGCGTGTAGTCCGAACGACAGTTGCTGCCATCCGTGAAATAAATCCTGATCGAATCGTTGTGGCCGATGGAATGAGCTGGGGGAACGAGCCGGCGCCGGAATTGGCTGACCTTGGAATCGCCCAGAGTACCCGGGCCTATCAGCCAATGTTTATCAGTCACTATAAAGCCTCCTGGGTGAACGGCAATAACTTTCCCGAACCTGCGTGGCCCGGAAGCGGTTGGGACCGCAAGCGCCTGGAGCGACATTATCAAAAATGGGCAGACCTTGTTAAACAAGGTGTTGGCGTTCACTGCGGAGAGGGTGGTGCTTATAACAAGACGCCGCATAAAGTTGTCTTAGCCTGGCTGCGTGATGTTCTTGAGATACTTACCAGTCACGGTATCGGCCTGGCCGTCTGGAACTTGCGCGGTTCGTTCGGCATTCTTGATTCCGGTCGAAAAGATGTGGAATATGAAGACTTCCACGGCCATAAGCTCGACCGTAAATTACTCGAGCTGCTGCGGGAATTCGAATAAGCGCATCTTAAAAGAATCAGACGGCTGCTGACTGAAGCGGGTTCCTGATCCACAATATACTGCGCTCAAAATCGAGCACAATTACAGTTTCTTTAAAGAAGTCTATTCCAAGTGTAAACTCGTCCTGACCGAAGGGATTATCATCGGCGATGACGTGAATGTCGGCATCATTTATCGAGATATTTCCCAGGGCAAGTTGTTCTACGGTAATCATTCTACAGGGCAGCCATCCTGAAAGGGGGGTTCTCAATTGACCTTTTTCCTGGTATTGTATCTGCAAGCCGGAGGAGATGTTTGCCCATATACTTTCAGTGAGAATCAATCCCGGGGCGGCACCTGTATCGAATTCCATGCGCTGCGTTTGGCCGGCAAGCGGGATATCCACAATTAATCTGGCGGACTGCTTTTCATTGCTCTCTATCGATATAGGGTATTGATGCCACTGATTGCTGTCTTGCGGATTAAAAGAATTGTTTGTTGCGAATTCCACCTCTCTGGTGACATTGTCGAAAAGTATATAGCTGAATTCTTTCATCAGGTTCAGGCCAAGATTGAGTTTCTTTTCTTTCCATGTTGTTAGGCCGAGCACATGACGTTCATAATGGGCGAGCCAGTATTCGCAGGCAGGATGGACTATCGTAAGAGTGCCTATCTTGAGCTGGTTGAGGTGACAAAGTCCGCCGATGTTCTTGCCGAGTTCGTATATAGGAAATATCTCCAAGCCGGCATCCAGCACAAGAGAATCAGTAGCAGCAAGATATTTAGCGGCTCCGCTGTCTATTACCATAGGGTAGATTTTTCCATCGTTTACTTCTGCTAATACCCGAACATTTGGAGAGTTCTCACACATTTTCACTCGGCAGCGGCCTTGATGATATATCTCGGTTCTTTCCCATTTTACATTCACGCGATTAGTTTCATGGCTGATTATCTCAAAAATGCCGTGGTTCGGATCCATCAGACGAACGCCCGGAGAGGACTCAAAATCATAGGCATATACATATACTGTCTTGTCTGTCCATTTCACAGCTAATATGAGTGCCCAGCATAGGGCGGTAAATGTTAACAGTGAGATTATTGTTACAGTCTTTTTCCGCATTACACAATCCCGAAGGCATTATAAAAAAATAAGTATAACATTATAATAGACGTATGAATGGTTGTTTTGTTTCAGAAAAAAGCAGTAAAACATGCTTTTCGATATAAAAAAAGCTACTATTGCTCGTTTTCGTATTGAAAGACGTCTTCTATTGAGATTCCAAAAGTATGAGCTATCTTAAAAGCAAGAGGCAGGGAAGGTGCATACCTGCCGGATTCGATGGCAATGATAGTCTGGCGCGTGACGCCTGCTTTGTCGGCCAACTGCTGCTGGGTCATTCCGACCAGCCAGCGGCGGTGACGGATACGTTTTCCGACGTGCACATCAACTGGATGCGGCATTTTCCAATCCTTTTCAATAGTTACCTGATTACCCGCTATCAGTGGAAATACATCGCAATGCCGCTGTTGTGACCGTGGCGAGAATATGTTCCGTTACTGCTGGTATCGTGTCGGGAAGGTACGCAGTTCGACGTTAAAATACAACAAATTTTGCTACCCGAATGCGTGACCTATCCAAATGAGGTGCAATCTGC
>JAVVFI010000183.1:0-10320 GCA_032250555.1 Sedimentisphaerales bacterium | reverse complement strand
TGTGGCAACATCGAATTTCAACCAACTTGAGGTTTTCACCACGAGTTAAAGAATTAATTGAAACGGTTTCCTATGGGCTTTTCGCCGCATAACAAATGGCTAAACCACACAGACAGTAATAATAAGAAAAAGAAATATAAAGATGGACATAAAATCCTGCAATATAAGCATAGATAGAAAATGGAACAGACTTTTGCATAATCGCAAAATTTTCGCGGATTTGTCATTTTATTAGGAAAGAATATTTTCTGTATATAAAGCTATTTTTTATATTGATTGTATCCTTATTACTTTGAGGCAGTTTTGAAACCAGTCCTGGTAAATTCTCCTGGATTTTCTTTTTGGATAAGATATTATTATCAGATAATTATAATTACTTTAGATGTTAACTTTAATTAACAATGAAAAAGAGAATTCCTGAACACAAGTCGGTTGAGTAAGGTCTTTATTTGGAGATAGTTTGCCATGACAACGCAGTTTTCTTCTGAAAAGATCGATTTAGAATTGAGCACATTAACATCTTTTTCTCCCGCGAAAGTCAAGGACAAGACGCCTTTTCGCATAGCCATACTGTCAGATTTCAGCGGCAGAGGCAATCGTGGTCTTGGTGAAATAAGCCTTTCACTTGCGTCCGGCAAGCTAAATCAAGTAGATGTAGACAAAATCGATGAACTGCCAGCGAAACTTGGTGTCGAAATTCATGTACCTATCGGTAATGAGGACAGCTCTCGCATCGCAATCCGGTTCGATGAGATGGATGACTTTCACCCAGACAGAATATTTGAAAGACTGGATGTTTTTCAAGAGCTTAAGGCCATACGCAAGCGTCTGCAAAACCCAACCACCTTTGCCGAGGCGGCTTCGCAAGTACGACGATGGGTAGCCGGTGAGCCCGATTCTAATAATTCCAAAGCAGCAGAAGTTCAAAACGGCTCAGCAGAATTAAAAGAGTCTGATTCTGATACGATAGAGCGGCTGCTTGGGAAAAAGCCCGAAGGGTCTGCCAGGCAGTTTGTGGATCTGGATAAACTCATCCATGAAATTGTCAAGCCCTATATTGTTCCCGCACCCCATCCACAACAGGCTGAACTTGTCGCTCAGATTGATCAGACTATCAGCAGCCAGATGCGTGCGCTGCTGCATAATCCAGACTTCAAAGAACTTGAAGCGGCATGGAGCAGTCTCCACTTCCTGGTTAATCAAATACAAACAGATGAAAATCTCAAACTTTATATTGGGGATATAAGCAAGGCAGAACTGGAGGCGGATTTGTCTTCGACAAATCAAATAAAATCAAGCGGCATATATCGGCTCCTCGTTGAGCAGAGTACTGGTACTCAAGGCGCAGAACCTTGGGCTATCCTAGTCGGCTGCTATACATTTGATAAGACTGCAGAGGATGTGGATTTGCTCCGTGGGCTTGGGCAACTGGCTCATGTGGTAAAAGCTCCATTCCTATCCTCTGCCGGTTCACATTTTGCAGGATGTGAATCAATTGCTTTAACACCAGACCCGGATAACTGGCAATGGCAGGCTGATTCGGTGACTGAGCAGCGATGGCAGGAGCTTCGCAATTCGTTCGAGGCATCTTCCATCGGTCTTGTTCTTCCTCGCTTATTGCTTCGCTTACCTTATGGTAAGAATACAGAGCCCATATACCAATTCGATTTTAATGAGCTTTCAGATTGTACCGACCATGAAGAGTACCTCTGGGGTAATCCCGCTATTATCTGCGCCTGCCTGTTGGCAGAAGCCTTTGGCACATCCGGCTGGTCCCTTACTGGTGCGCTTCAGCAGGAGCTGATTGGTCTGCCTATACATGTGTACAAGTCTAAAGGTGAAACGTGTGTTACTCCATGCGCCGAGACAATCCTGACTGAGCGGGCTATGCAAAAACTTATTGAAAAGGGCCTGATGCCGCTACTTTCCATCAAAGGCCGAGATGCCGTTCGGATAGCACGATTTCAATCAATAGCTAAACCTAATACTCCACTGGCCGGACGTTGGAAATAGATTGTGTGAAATCTCAGTATATCAGGCAATAAATGTGATCGCCTAAGGCAACCAGGTAGATTATACAAGCCAATCATTACTCAAGGAAACATACGTCATTTTCCATTTCGCGAATCTTCGATAAGCTGAGTAGCTTTATTGATAAACTCCGGACTCAAGTTATACGGGATACTGCTCGTAAGGGGAATCACCTTAAGGGAGGCACGCAAACAATATAACTGCAATTGTGTCGGTTCACCTATAATTATATCCATCCTTTGCTTTTGCAGAGGCATAAGTACAAGAACAGATGTATTCATACCAAATTTATTAAGCAGAAAATTAACCCACAAAAGCATACTTTCTGTAACGGGAGGAGGTGATATGGGAATACGGAGCAAGGTCGGTCGAAAAGCCTTGCCTTTGGAAGTATCAAGATGTTCTCGTGTAGCTTCGCGCTCAATATGATAAAGTATGCGCAGCAGACCTTGATGATTAGGACCTCCCATTTCCGGGTATTCAGTAAGCTTTGATATTACATCTGTGTCAAAAGGTGGCAGAATGGGTGAAAGCTCACATTGTTGAGTTAGTTGGCGGATCTCCTTTTGAGTATTTTCAATGGTTAATCGGACTTCCGCCGCAGAAATTGTTGCAGCACAAGCTTCTTCGACTCTTTCCAACAACGGCAAAACATTGTTTAGCACCCACTCCAGTGATAATTGACGGCACTGAGCGCATACTACCATTGGATAACTTGTGCGTCCTTTGCCATCCCTTGAAGACCATATGCGCCCAACAATTAAGTTGTCACCCATAAACCACACAAGGTCATGTTTGAATTCTTCGATTGGCTGATTTTTCTGGAGCGCATCCCAGCTTCCAGAGTCAATGTTACCCCCAATACCTTGAATATAAAGTAGACGTTTTACTGTGATAAAAATATCAGTTTCGAAACCAATATCATCAATATGGTCATCCCAGCCAGGATGTTTACCAAATGCAGCAACAAACACCTTTTCGAGGGGGGAATTCTGTCCCTTGGGAATTAAACGTTTGATAAACCTTTTAATAGGAGTGTTCAATAATTTCCTCTCGCAAAATCAATGTCTGCTATTTTAACGATTGTCAGAGTTTAAGGTTCCAAAATCGGTCATTGCTTCTATAAAATTCGATTCGACTGGTTGCTTGAAATTATTGTCATTGAAGAATTCAAGCTGCAAATATAATGTCCCGCCCAAGTTGTCATCTTTGCTGTCAACGTTAAGTCTTATGTGCCCTTTTTTCTGACTATCAAAAGACAGTTTCAACATTCTAAGACATGCCCATGATTCTGGAAATGTTAAAACCTTACTCGGTTCGGTGCTAGAAGGATACTGGTAAAACTCGATGTCAAGCTGTGGCCCGGGATATTTAACTACACATACATTCAAATCCTCTCTTGTACGGGTATTAAATCGCTCACTCCGCTGACTTCCCTGGACAAACCTTAATTCTGTAAGGTAGTCAGACAACGTCTCCTCGCCCTGCTGTAGAAGGCTGCGTTGAGTTTTCTCACTGAGAAGTTTTATCCTGCAATAGCAAAGATTTCCGCTTGCCGGAAGCCCTCTGAAGATTTGTTCGATTTGCTCCAATTCGACCAATTTCTTCTGAGCCTCTACTAATGGTTCCTGTAATTCCTCAAGCTCTGTATCTACCTCATCAATTCTTGTCTTTTCACCGGAACCGATTGTCCCCTCAGGGAAGCTTCTTTGGGAATGGGTTTTATCAAACAACAAACGCACCTTTGTAAAAGCTGCCTCCGTTAAATCATCCTTACTATCTGGATCCAACGGAAACTTATTGCTGTGCTTTCTCAGCTCATTCAATGCTTCTGTTTTTTCACTTTGCACCTGAGATGTTAACTGATGCAACATGCTACAGGTTAGTTTTACCAGATACATATCTACAAACTGCGCTCTGGACTGATAAGAAAAAGGTGCGTAACTATCTCGGAATGCAGCCGGTCGCATACTTAACAAAGTTCTACGTTTTGTCTCGGGGTTGCCTCTTAATTCTGTCCAATTGTCAAACTCTCGCCGGAATGTCTGTATAGTATCATCTTTGTTTTGTTTGTATTTAATCAAACTATCCTCGAATTGTTTTATTTCATTATTGCCAATTAGGATGTCATACTTTCCAAGCTCATTAAGAACCGTTTCGAGCGGTACAACAAGACCAAGCCGAAGTTCTTCGTACACTTCCGACGCCACCACACTCTGGTATTGTTCTGAATCATGCTTGGCTTTGTCCACAATCACACGTTCAGGGACTGTAGAGAACCAGTAATGCAGAAACTGTTCCCTGTAAGTCGCATAAGTTTTGTCTTCAGCCGCATATTGTGTTTGTAGGTCTTTTTCCAAGCTTAGATCTTTTCCTATCTTCTCTCCAAAAGATTTCCAGGCGCCGAGCATAGCGGCAGCCGCGTATGGATCATATCTTTTGTCGATTATTGTTGTTAGAATATTTGCCCAATCCCATTTCCCTTCTTTTTCTATCAACTTCTCGATATTTTCAATACTCTTTGGAGTTATATTTAAGCTACTTTTTACTATCTGGTAGAGCTGCCTTTGCTCAGCTAAATTCAGGGCCAAAGTAGATATTTTTGATGCTTCTCGAAAACGAGAAATTGCAGGATTTGGATCAAGGTTGTTTAACTCGTTTATTATTCCAGTTGATCTTGTAAAAGTATTTTCCACTTCTTCAATGGTTTCAGCCACCTCATTTACAATATTGGAGATGGACATTGTCTGGAGAAGTTGTTCATTGGCCTGTGAATACATTTCGTAGCGAATGGCATATAAACGCCTCTTCTTCTGGTCACGAGGTACCCGTGCGTAAAGCTCTACATCAAACTTATCAAGTTTTTGCGCAAAGTCGCTCTTGCTAAGGGTGTCTGCAATTCCTCCAAGAGCATTCTCAAGCTCTCTCCGCATATTACCAAGAAATGGGTATTCGACATCATTTACATCCTTTAATTCGTCAAGGAGGAACTTATAATTTTTATTGACATCCTGAAGAAGACGCTTTGCCTGTTCGTTCCAAAGAATTACAAGTGATTGTGGGTTGTTTAGGGTATTAACGTCATTGTCAATATTTTCTTTAGCTTCTTTGAGATTTTGATAGCTCTCGTTCCAATCACTGGCGAATTTATTGAATTGTTGAACAGTGTAAAGATTATCTGATTTGAGATCAAAGCTACTTCCAAGACCTAAAATTTGGATTTCGGCAGCATCGAACTTTTCTAAAGCATTTTTAAGATTACTAATAGTTTGAACCTGAGCGTAATCTCGATTTTGAATCCCGAGACGGCCGGGATCCCTCCAATATTCATTGAAAAGTTTTATACCATTTGCTATTGCAGCCTCAAGAAATTTAGAATTAGGATCTGTTGTCAGAGATACAGGAGGCCAATCCCTGAGCCCCATGGCTTCACTTTTGCTCTGGCTGCCATTGTTAATCTGAGCATAGATCATCTCAAGCGGTCGATGTAGTTCGGTCTTGTCATTATTATACCTTTGAATTTGATTGGGATCGTGTTGAAATACATATCTAAAGAGGGGATCCAGGAAAGTTTCAGCAGAATATTCACCATCATTGTTTAAGGATTTTTCCGCTTTAATCTGAATTAATTGATGCAATGTACTGGTCTCAACATCCGTAAGTGTCCAATTACCATTTTCTTGTGTCCCCATTATTTCTCCGGCTGCATCCAGGAACGGGCGTAAAACACTTTCCTCATACACAATACCCTGGGCCTGGCTCAAGCTCTCTGGCTCAATATTCTTTAGAAACTTAGCTGCTGGAGCAAAAATCCGAGGTATCTTCCATCTGGATACTGAGTCAGCAAGCTGTCCGGAAAAATTCATTCTTTTAATGTTTTCTCCGGGCATCCCAGCTGGGCCAATAAATCTATAACTTCCTTCCCCTTCACTCATTAACACTTGTAGTCCATCGATTTTCCCTGACTCGATCATTTTCGCAGAGGTTTCCAAATAGCCTGTCATATCGCCGATGTCTTTGTTAAATGAGATAGCTGTGTAGATAGTGAAGAAGAGAAGCAATATCACACTTGCAGCGGCCGTAAATAAAACTAAAGCTTTTCGCCTCATATGTAACTTTTTCGCATTCGTTGCATGTGTAACGAGTCCTTTTTCACGGAAAACCTTTTTTATAAAAAGGTCCCTGAGAAAATATGCCCTGTCACGTTCCCATACTCGTCCATCCGGAAGAGAATCAACCGGTACTCCAAGCGAATCGGCGAGGTCTTCATCCAGAGCTGAGCCTTCTCGCATTGATGAGGTAAAATAGATACCGCGGAAGAAAAGCGGCTTGCAAGACCACTGACTGCCAACGCTGAAGACCAATTCGAGGTATCGAGCCATTCTCGGAGCTATTTTCGAAAGACTTTGTGGAAACGCATACAATGTGTCAGATTCCTGCTTTTTTCCGGTTCCAGATTCATCAGATGAAGATATTACATCCTGAAGTAATGCAAGTCTTCGCCGGAAAAGGCGGGCCTGAATCGTCTTCAATTGCTGGTCGATAAAACTGGGATTATATGGCTCATCAAGCGGTGCCGGGTTGGACCAGCCCATGATTTGATGTTGAAGCTGTGGATCTTCCAGTTTATCAAAGAAATCACGGAATCCATTGATAAGATCGCTTTTTGTAATTACCACAAAAACGGGAAACCTGACATCCAGAGACCGTTGGATAATATCAAACTGTTTGGCAATCTTGGATGCTTTTTGCTCGATTTCATCGGCGGTATCTTTAATAAGACTATCAGCAGGAATTACAAGAAATACACCATTAACCGGACATCGCGGGCGAGATTTTTTCAGCAGCGTCAGGAACTCTCTCCATTCACTTGAACCGCCTGCTTCTACCTCTTCGAACATCAGACGACCGGCCGTATCAAGAATAACGGCATGATCAGTGAACCACCAGTTCATATTAAGTGTACCACCAGCCCCTTGAAACTGATCCTGCAGACCAGGGGGAAAACCGATATTACAATGACGTATAGCTTCAGTCTTTCCTGAACCTGGTTCACCTACAATCATATACCATGGAAAATCGTACAGATTTTTGCCGGCAGCACGGAATTTGTCAATACCATCTTCGAATTTTTTCCGCAAATCGTCCACACGGGCCATATGTGCAGCTTCGCTAATTCCCTGTGGTGCTGCCGTAGCACTACTAATAACACCACGTTCCATCGGTGCAGATTTACGTTTCTTATACAGTTTTAACAAATACCGATACAGCAGGAGAAGCAAGACTATAATTGCAATACCGATAAACAATATCCAGAGAAGCTTCGGCGAGAGAACATACCATATCGCCGTCATAATACCCCCGCCGGTCACTACCATAAGTCCAATCTTCAGGGGCATTGGAAGATTCGTAAAATTTGAAATTTTTGGATTCATATTAATAGCCGTACATAATACATTCTATTTGATTTTTTAATCCGCCGACTTAGAGAGATAGGTCACCCTTTCATGTTTTATAATTGTATCCAACGAATTAGATACATCATCCAAAGTCCACTTGAGCAAGCAAAAATACGCTATACTCCAAACGACAATAAGACCTATTAAGGTGATTCCAATACCTACCAACCTCGTACTCGGCGGCTCAACAAAATCTCTTGCATCGACATTTTCATAGGCCTCCGGACAAATGTAAGACTTTTCATCGGCATCTATCATACCTGAAATTCGAGCGGAAATTTTCGACATTAACCTCTTAATACTTTCTGGCTGTCCAGTATAAACTCCCGTAAAACCCAAACCGATACAAGTGTAAAAAATCACTAATCTTTCCGTTGCGGCGCCACTCGTATCTTCAAGGTTTTCGTCCAGCAGATCAAAAAATTTCTCGTCCCCGGCCAACTCATTTCTTTCTCGCCCCAACTCATACCAATCATAAGCAAACTTCAGCTTGCTCTCTTTAATCGTAAAATCAACGAAGAAAAGCAGAGGTAATTCAATCTTCTCGTACTGGGAGATCAATTCTGCAATATTCAAAGACTCTGCCCTCATCGCTTCGAATATTTTCTTAATGTCATTTCGAACCAGGTCCATTTCCAGAGCGCTACCTGAGCGTGCTAATCGATTGAGACGGCACATATACTGGAACAGCGGCTCACATAATTCAAGCAGTGTCATTTGTTACGCCTCCGTATCCGGAACAGTCATATATAGTGTTATGCCAAAGTCAGATGATTCAATTCCAGGCCACCTCACGGCAATAGACTTCTCTTGTTCTATCCTCTCCCAGAGCCGCGAACTTTCGCTCCTCATTACTCGAAAATAATGGAGACCTACCTGGGCTGGAAGTTCCACTGGGGGATACAATTCCTGGGTAAGTTTCACACCAAAGATTCGCTGATTAGCAAGACTCTGCGGCATTAGTTTAAACTTGTCACGATCCAAAACCAATTTTGCTAATTCCGAAGGATCTCGCTTTGTCTTAATAGCAATGAAATATTCGTTCGGCAAAGATAAAGCTTCATCGCTGAGAGCTGCAACCAGAATTTTCTGCTCCTGATCCATCGTGAAAGAAACTTTAAGAAATTTAGCCCGAACCACACCTTTGAGCAGACCCCGAATTCGAGTTGAAACCTCGTTGAAAGCAATTGCCGGGTTGTCATGCTCATATCCAACAATCTCGAACTGGTCCCGGTCAGGACGTAAGGCGGCAAGTTCAGCAAGTAATTGCCTGAGTTCCATATATATCTCGAATGGAGTAACTCCGTTTGAGGCATGTATAAGAGAGCCAAGACGAGCACTGAACCGATTGAGTGTTCTCAGACGAAGTACTTGCTCGAACTGAACACCTCGCATGTTTTCAATGCTAAAACCACCTCGGTTAACTTGTACTACTAATTCATTCCGACTGGCCATTACCTGGTTAGTTATATCCCGAAGCAGTTCACTCAATACGGGCGAGCCACCAACTACAAGACACGGGGGAATGTATGCCGGGTCTCTACGAGGTAATCCGACATCCTCACCCGCTGCATGGACAATCTTCAGTAAGGGTAAAACTTCGAGATCTGAGCGTTCATCTTTATCTAGCAAAAGCCTGGCATTTATCTGCCGAACAAGGATCGACTGCGGATTCTCACCAGTATTTTCGTCGGATTTTTCTATCTCTGCTACCCGATATCTACGCTTCACGCGCCAATCCTGTGTAGTCTCTTTCTCAATAACGTTACTTCGAGAGGGAGACCATGTTGGTACCCCAAGACTAACAGTTAATGGACCACTACTTGAAGCAAATGATTCTTTTATATCAAGGGACGGAAGATAAGCGTTATCAGGAACATTAACCTCCAATCCGCTTGGCATTACAACACACAGCCGGTCGAAGGAAACACGCATATTTTCCAATTGATCATCGGAAATCTTCGCCTCGACCACACCATAGGGATAGTTCCAATACAAACGACGATCATGTGCCAAGTTCTCAACAAAGCTGCTTTGCATGTACTGAAGGTGATGAGGTTGAAGGAAAAGACCTTCACACCAATGGATTTGGCCTTTTATCGTCATATTGTATTCCCCTCTATTGTCATCATCGCCCCATTCCTTTCACTAAAGACTCTACATAATTAACGACTGCCTTTGTTATCTCCGTATCAATAGAGTCTTCATTTAACGTATCGGCCAGTTCGAGAAATTTTCTCCAGCATTTCACTTCGTGACTGACAAGTACACTCCTATGCTCCATTTTGACCAGGCTTGAAATCTCAGATGGAGAAAACTTGGCAAGATGAAGTTTCGCAAACTGGCTGCCAACTCGCCCAATGGCCGTAATGATCGCTGCAGTAAGCTGCTGTAATTCCTTTAGTTCATTCTCAACATGTTCCTGAGATATATTTGAGTCATTGCTTAGAAATTGCCCGATGGTTTTCTTCAATTCACCAGAGCGACGAATACTTGACCGAGGTGATAATTTTCGCCAAGTGTTCCATACTAAAGGTTCAAGCTTGGACACGAAGTTGGCAATCAGGACAATAAGTTCTGTAAGACGGTCAGTATCAAAATCCGGCTCATCACCAAGCTGAAATTTGGTCCTGAGTTTTACAATTGATTCATCAGAATAATTCACTCGGACCTGCAAGCCCGGTCCTATCTGCTGCAATCTCCTGGCAATAGATTCTTTCTGGTCAGCGAGAAGTGTCGGGAAGATTTCCAGGAGGCTCTGAGCAAGAAAGTCGGCATCCTGAAGCGGAGTCTTATCAGTTACAGAAATGCCCTTGTCCTCCTGTTCTTT
>JAVVFI010000182.1:0-10455 GCA_032250555.1 Sedimentisphaerales bacterium | reverse complement strand
AGTTGCCGGTGCTGGGCTTGTAGAAACGTCCAAAAGATACGCCGGTCTCTGAGCCGCCGAAATCCTCCATGTAGCGATACCCCGTCAAAAGACCGCCTTCGGCCGAGCTTAGATACAATTGTTCACCGTTTTCGCTCAAAGCGAATGGCTGATTAGTTCCCGGAGCAGATGGGTTGTTGAAATGCTGGTCTTCGTAGAAAACAATATAACCATCCGGTGCAATTATTGTCCCTGCGGCAATCCGGTATTTCATAAGGTCAGCATTGTTGTCACTGAGGAACCACCCACCTATGTCGATGGCAGTGCTGGTAGTATTATGCAGCTCTATCCAGTCCGCCGCATCAGCATGTGAATGAGCTAATACCTCATTAATAACCACCGCGCCGGGATTGGGGACCATACCGCTGTCATCTTCGCCCGGCGAACCGCTTATATACGCACTGGCTCGCCATGAGTTTTTATCATTCCAGCCGAATGGGTCAGTGTTGACAGGGTCTATTAAAGTAAGAGAGAAACCATCTCCATCGGTAATAGAGCGCCAGCCGTCCTTGTAGTCAAAGTCCAGAATCGTTTGGCCAATAGCATCTTCCAATGCAATTCGCTCGCCGCCGTCATTTAATCTGCCTGAATATTCACCTGCGATGTTAAATGCTGTTCCGTATCTTGTTTCAAAAGCCTGGCGATCCTGAACAACTACGACATACTCGTTGGGCGCAAGTTCCAGATTAGGGAAAGTAAAATCAATACCGTTTGTTAACTTAACCAGATTCAGATTAATAGCGCCACTCCCGACATTCTTAAGCTCAATGTATTCGGTGTTCGGATCATTCGGATTATACATAATCTCCGTGATACGAAGATTTTCAGCCACCGGACCAACTGCAAATGTCGCCTCAGTTAATGCACCCCATAAACCGTCTCTAAGTACTCTGGCCTTGACGTGTGTGCTATTGTCTAAAGTGATTACTCCTGTGTACTGAACAGCACCCGGCGAGATGCCGCTTCCGCCGGTGGGGCCAGTTCTCTGGCCGGCAATAAGTTCAGCCGAAATGAGAAAATCGGAGCTGGTAGTAGAGACATTCAGACCATGAATGGCCAGAATATTACTACCCTGTCTCAAGGCGCTGATATGGTCTGTAATGGAAAAAGATTCCACTCCATCAGCTTCGTGGTTGCTATCGGCATCAGAGTTCCAGTTCGGCGTTCCAGTAAACAGAGTCCGTTGAACTTCGACGCCGTTGATGTACGCCACGAAACCGTCGTCGTAACGCATCTTTAACGTTAAGAAATTGTACTGTGACGGGTCGCTGTTAACGGTAAATGGAATACGGATGAAACAGCTGGTATTGCCGTTGTACATTTGTGCCTGGACATCAAGGCTTATGTAGTTTTGATAACCTGAGCTTCTTTCGTAACCGATACCGCCGGGGCTTCCGGAGCTGAGTGTCCAGGTAGAGTCATTGAAAACACCGCCGCCTCTCCAACTACTGTCGAGAGAGCGTGCGGGAACAAGAACACGCTTGGAAGCATTTGCAGTAACAATGGTAGCACTGGTAGTGGTGCCCTGCTGTACCGTCTGCAAAGCCGGTTCACTGCCATCAAGGGTATAATAGATAGTGCCTGTTGCGCCGTTGCTCTGAGACATATTCAATTTGAATCCTGGCAGCGCCTGGCCGCCGTGCCGGTTGAACGAAACCAATGCTAAATCCGGAAACATATTCACTGAGCGCATCTTGTTGATAACAATCTGGTTTCGCCTGGGGAAGAAAGTATTAATCATATAGTTGTTCTGACTTTCCCAATGGTCTTTGGTGAATGGAGGATGTGTTTTAGCGTCACCCCATCTGGCAGATTCAGCAATGATTGCCAGATCGATTTGTTCTGCCCGGTCGATCCACCTCTGTATGTTCTGCTCTGCTGTTAATATTCCCTCGTTGAAGAAATACTTATTGACACGGTCGGCGAACTTAGTGAGATATTCCGGATGGTCGGTTAGGCGCAAATGGAGCCATGCCGGATTAAAATGACGCCACTGCTCACCAATCGACCGATCCGTAGGGTCGGTCAGAAGCCTGGACTCATTGACACCACCATTGGCACCGAGGGAGTGCTCGGCATCGTGCCGGTACCATGTGAATCCCTGTGGATTAACGCGATTGTAGATGGCGAACACGTTGTTTGAGAAGTGTGCCCAGCAGCTCACCGGCGCATCGGGATCGCCTGTGTAGTAGGTGCAGATCATATAGTCCATCAGGTTCTCAGGATCAAGCAGTTTCTCACCGGCAGGATCATGCGTTCCATCAGGCCGAAGGCCCTGTACGGCAAAGTAGGCTGCATCGGAATCGAATCCGGCGACGGCAGCGTCATATAGCCGGCGATATGAATCAATCGTACCGTCAGTGGCATGCAGGGCACGTGAGCCTGATGAGTCGTTCTTGATCACATCGTACTCCTCTTTGCGGGCACCGAGGTATGATTCGGCGAAATCGGCATCAGCTCTTTCCTGCGTCTGGTAGATGCCCCAATATTGGCCGTTAATATAAAGGTGATAATATCGGCTACGAGTATAAGGCTGATCCATGTCACGCTGGACATCACGGGAGAACACATCTCGAATGAGCGTGTTTTGGGAACTGCCCTGATAAGCCCAGGAGTTGTTCTGACTGGTACGCAAATCGATCTTGTCGAACTCGTCCACTCCCTCGCTGCCGAACAGAGGGTAGCGGAGTTTTCCAGCTCCGTATTCATTGCGAAAGAACAGGCGCAAGGCATGCTTGGGATTACTGCTATCTCGGCTGAATGCCCCGCGAATCCTAAGGCCGGCATTGATTTGGAAGCCTTCGCTGCCGTCAGGATTGAGTAATTCGGCTGAGGCTGGACGCTCCCACTGGATACCGTCTCGACGCGCATTGACATAAATACCACTGGATGAATCGAACAAATTATCCAAATCTGTAACAAGTGAGATAGTAGGTATCGCCAGCAGTGCATCCTTAATTACACCCCGATATTTTGAGTTATTGACCACATCGGGGTCCATACCGTAATCGATGACTTGGCCGTTGACGCTGCTTATCGGCCATTGCGGACCGGGCTGTTGTCCCGTGGGGGATTGCCTTATCACGTCGTCGAGGAAGATGTAGGTACGAGTTGTAATATCCGACGATTTCCATCCCGGCTTTATTGCAACTGCTCGCAGACATGTTGTTCCATTGACAGTAATAGGACCCGTATAGGTTATACCCATGGGTGACCGCGCTGCACTCGAAATATTAAAAGGTTCACTGCCGTCAAGGGTATAATATATTATCGCATTTTTGGTTTCGGTGGCGAGAGTAACTGAGAAAGGTGTATCGTAGAAACCATGCTCATGGCTGAATTTTACATCTTCAACAAAACCCTGAAATACGCTGATATTTTCACTTGAGGGACTGGGGGAAGTAAGGAACTGCCAGTTATCAGCGGCATCGGGGTAGCGGCCGTAGGAAATATCGACTGTCTGCTCATCAAAAGTAACACTGTCAATTAAAGTACTGCCGTCGTAGTCAAACAAAGCAATCTGCTCACCGCCCGCGTCGAGTTTGAAATTAGTATGGAGACCGGAATATTCGGTATCGTTGTCGGCCCATATTACTAAATAGCCGCCTGGAGGTATAGTAGTTAGAATCGGAATATTCCGGGGAAACCGCCACTTAGCGGGGGCGGACAGGTTATCCGTCAGGTAAAAACCTCCTATATCAATTGCATCAGAGCCATAATTGTGGATTTCGATCCAGTCATCATACTGGCCCTGCGGGTCCTGGGCGGAACTGCTGTTAGAGGCTATGAACTCGTTGATTACCAAAGGCAGTTGGGCACTATAGGCCCTTTCAGACGGTATAAAACCTGACAACAATACGTTTAGTGCAAAGACAGCAAGAAGTTTGTTCATAATACCAAGGATTTTTTATATCCCCTACCTCACTCTTTTTATGCTATTAAGTACAGCCCAACTATGGGGGTTCTTCGAGGACTCACGCGAGTAAACAGCCCTATAATAATTATATCATAAATGATAAATCGAATCAATGGAGAAACCGTCACTTCGAGAATATCGGTGTGTATCGGCAATTATTGGTGGACAAAAAAGAAAAGATTATATACAATATTCATGCAAAAAAATGTTTGAACTAAGAACATAAAGAAGAGGTGAATCATGTCAGAAAATATCAATCGGCGTAATTTTTTGAAGAAATCCGCGGCCATATCTGCAGGAGCAGCAATAGCTTCAAGTTTTGAAGAGAAGGCTTTACTGGCAGCAATGACAAACAAGCCCGCACCAAGAATGCCGGGTAGCTCTATTAAAGGTTTGCCGATGGGCAAAATCGGTAATGTCAAGATAAGCAGAATGTTTACAGGTGGAAATCTTATCAGCGGATTCGCCCACAGCAGAGACCTGATATACGTATCTTCCCTGCTGAACAAATATTTCACCGACGATAAAGTGATGGAGACTTTCGAGATATGTGAAGAATGCGGAATCAATACCGCGATACTGCGGCTCGATGAGCACTGCATAAGGATTATGAATAAATACTGGAATAACAGAGGGGGCAAAATTCAGTGGATAGCCCAGGTGAAAATGACATCAGATGACCCGACAGGTGAGGCCAAAGCGGCCATAGATAACGGAGCTATCGGAGCTTATGTTCACGGCGGTGTTGCAGACACATTTGTAGAACAAGGCCGGGTGGACCTTCTCGGTAAAGCGGTCGAATTCATAAAGCGAAACGGCGCCATTGCAGGCGTTGGAGGTCACAACGTAGAAGTGCCTATGGCTTGTGAAGAAGCATCATTAGATGTCGATTTCTATATGAAGACCGTTCACAAAAGTGATTACTGGTCCTTCACAAAAGAAAGAGTCAAGGATAATGTATGGTCGGCTGATCCGGAGAAAACAGTCGAGTTTATGAAAAAAGTGGACAAGCCCTGGATAGCTTACAAGGTCATGGCTGCAGGTGCAATACACCCCAGAGACGGTTTTAAGTATGCTTTTGAAAACGGCGCCGATTTTATCTGTGCAGGGATGTTCGATTTCCAGGTCAGAGAAGATGTTATCATTGCCAGAGATATTTTATCAGGCGAAATAAACAGGCAGCGTCCCTGGAGAGCGTAAAAAGCTTACTACCTGAAAAAGAGATTTTTCTTATCTGTTCTTATTTGAACCTTTTCATATACTCAAGGAATTCCTTTGCGGTTTTGTCCAGGTTTTCGATGTCACCGCCGCCATCCAGCACTGCGCACATCTCATATGCGATGTATCCCTGATAGCCGATTTCTCTGAGCGTATCGAAGAAGGTTTCGTAATCAATAATTCCTTTTCCTATCGGCACCGCTCTCATTAGCGTGCCCTGCTGCGTATAGTTCGTTAAAGAGATGTCATAATGATATCGAGGCAGGCGCACATAATCGGCCGCAGAGGTATGGACTATAAAGGGCTTCATCTTCCAAATTGCAGCTTTTATTTCCTCAGAGTTCAAACCTTCCATTGTCGGAGCCCATGCATCAAAAGCAGCTTTGACATTAGGCAGATTAACCTCGCTGAGAAGCCAGTGCATCATGTCGTGGTGGACAGCAATATCGTGATGATTTTGCACGGCAAGGGTAACGCCATACTCGTCAGCTTTGCGGCCGGCAAGTTTTAATCCTTCAAGCACTTGAGCATATTGTTTGTCAAAAGGAATCCCGGGACGTTCATAACCGGTAAAAATCCGTACCATATCAGTACCCAAATCCCGTGCCAACCTGGCCAGTTCTCCGACATAACAAGCCTGAATTTCCACATTAGGAATACCGGTTTTATCAATTCCCGCAGTAAAATCCGTATAACCTGCCAGGCCAACCAGTTCAAGTCCAAGCTTTTCAATCTTTTGTCGCAGGGCCTTTCGAGCCGCCGCATCGTAATCTAAAAGAGATACGTGAGGAGGCTTGGAGACCAACATCACTCCGTCAAATCCAAGCTGTTTGGCTTTATTTAAAAATTCATCCACACTCAGCCTGGCCTGACCCGGCCAAAAACCGGCATAGCTGACAGAATGCAAACATGTTTTAACCTTAAAATCTTTTGGGTTTCCTGTTGATGTCATTTTTGAAATCGCTCCTCAAGAAAAGAATAATAATACAATATAATAACCAAAACCAACCTCAAATGAAAACATCATTGGTCTTTTTCTATAGACACGAGCCGTTTTAATTCGTTAAACCAATTCAGCATAACATTGATTCCGAGAGGAGCAGATTCCTTTGTTTCCTGAATCATGAGAAACCGCCCATCAGGTGAGACGTCGTAATTCTGTAAACTTGCAGTGGACAGATACCGTCCTTCGAATAATTCAGTAATCCCGGTCACTCTGAACTGAGATTCGATCTCAACAGCAGCAGCCATCATTTTATTACCACTACGGTAAAATAGCTCATTACCATCGCGTGACCACATTGGCTGCTGACCGCCCTTGACCGATACTTTCTTGAGCTTTCTCTGGAAATGATCGACATAGCCCAGCCACTGACCATCGGGTGAGAAGAAAGGACTAATCGCACCTTCTGTGCCGGGCAGTGGTCTTGCTTCGAATTTGTCCAGCTCGCGTAAATAGATTTTTCTCCTGCCGTCGCTGCCTTGTTCAACATAAGCAAGGCACCGGCCATCAGGTGAAAGTGCCAGGGCATGGTGCCACAGCGCCTCCATAGCAATTGCAGTTTGTGGACTAACGGCAAAACTTCTTACCGGTTGTTTTTGCAGTGAACTCGTACTCAAAGAACTCCAGACGGCAAGAGCACCCATAATAATCCCAAGAAAGATACAAACCGTACCCAATGTTGTCAGTTTTTTTCCGCCAGACGGATGTATGATTTGAAAGGAAGTAGTAGTTATCGGAGGAGCAGTCGCAGGAAGATTTAAAGTTTCATTTATTTCAATTGCGGCGTCCGCGATATCATGAAGGCGCCGATGCGAATCTTTTTCGAGACAGCGACGCATCAAAACTACGATATTAGCCGGTGTATCATCGGGGAGTTTCTTCCAGTCAGGCTCTTTGTGCAAAATATTAGCCAGCATATCTGATACGGAGTCGCCTTCGAAGGGAACTTCACCAGTCAGCATTTCAAACAGCACGCAGGCGAATGACCAGATATCGCTGCGCTTATCGATTTGTTTACCTCTTGCCTGCTCAGGACTCATGTAAGCCGGCGTACCTAAAACACGGCCGGGTTCGGTGACAGTGGTTTGCCGGCTAAGAAATTCTTCGTCAACCGACTTTGCCAAACCAAAGTCAAGAACCTTAACTTTGCCTTCCGGTGTTATCTTGATATTACCGGGTTTGAGGTCGCGGTGAATAATACCATGTTCGTGTGCCGCGGCTAAGGCTTCTGCTATCTGCAGGGCTATGGCCAGCACTTCTTCCAGTCTGAGCTCATTGTTTGCTATCAATTCCGCTAAGGTCTTGCCTGGAACGTATTCGAGAACAAGGTAGCTGACGCCTTCGACCTCCTCGAGTTCCTCGTAGATTGAGGCGATGTTCGGATGATTCAGGGACGCCAGTACCCTGGCTTCCCTCTGCCATCGCTTTTGAACCTTGGAATTACTCACCACCTCGGCAGGCAGGCTTTTGATGGCAACCGGACGGTCGAGTTTGGTATCGTGTGCAAGGTAAACCACTCCCACCGCTCCCCGACCCAATTCCCTTTCGATTCGAAATGGACCTATCAAATTTCCCGGGGATGCTGCGGAACTGTTACAAGAATGTTCAGGGCCTATACTCTTGCCGTTAGATTCCTTATTATTTTCCTCTTCAGCGTTGCTCATTAGCAGGCCTTAAATAAAATGTATGATGTCTTCACAACTTTGGCGAAAAAAGTGTCTTGACTCTATCTTGCATGGCCAATACTATATTACACAATTCATATTACGTCAATACGACTGTGGATTCTACAACTGCAGATGTAAATGTTTATCTCAAGGAGTTACTATGGCTTCTATAATTATAATGTCCGGACCTAAAAAAGGTGACTATTATCCCCTCGGCCAAAGGACTAACGTGATAGGCCGGGACGAGGCCCTTCTAATACAAATACTCGATGAGCACGTTTCGCGTAAACACGTGCAGATTCGTTTTGATAAAGATAAGAAACAGTATTTCGCCCTCGATATGAAGAGCAAACACGGTGTTTTTATAAACGGCGGCAAAATCAACAAGGAAACAGCTTTAGCTGACGGCGACCAAATTTATATCGGCCAGACCGATTTATTGTTCACTGAAAAAGACTTTGCCGACCGTGAAAGTGCGCTGTCCCACTTCAAGAAAGTCGGGGAGCGATTCCGTCCGACAATGATTGAGTAAGTTACGAAATTATTCCTCTTTCTCGGCTCCTGATTTCAGCAGATTCCTGAGTCCTTCGGTTATCTCCCTGCCGATATCCTCTTTACCTTCCATAATTCTCGTGCCCAGGTTTATAGTTTTACTCAAAGTCGAAGTCATTGAGCCGACTATATCCGCCGGCAGGACACCGATTCCCTCTTCAACAACGGAATCCGCAATAGCAAGTATAATTTCCTTCAATAAAGCCGCTATATCCATTTTATTATCACGACCTAAATTGGTCATTCTTATGGGCGAAAGCGCCAGTGTTACAGGCTCGGTTTGTTCGGTATCCGTCATCAAATCAACTTTCACCGTAATCTCAGAAATCTCAAGATTGTCTATACGAAGCTTTTTCCATTCGTCCGTTATTTCAGATGCCGCCTGTACTACATCATGGAGATTATTTTCCGAGACACTAAGCTGTTCAATTGTAACATCTACGTGGTCAATCCTGATTTGCCTTATATTTACAACATCGCTTAAAAGCGACTTTGCTTCAATTTCGATTTCGGTATTTCTCAATACGAGCAGCTTGTCATGTTGATAAGCCGGAGGATTGCCGATAGAAAAGTTTTGTAAAACAAGCTTTCCGGACACAATTGAAAGGTCAACATCACTCACGCTGACTTCAACCTTCAGGGCCTCGGTTGCTGTGGACTCAATTCCAGCCTTTACAGCACGGTCGGCAAAAAGATTAACAACTATCACAATGGCGGCAGTTAAAACCAGTATAACCAGCACAATAAGACGGGGAATTTTGAGGTTTTTGGTCATAAAAAAGGAGATATTGGGCTTAAATACTCTGTCGGGTAATTTTAGCACCGAGGGGATTAAGCCTTTCTTCGATTTTCTCGTAGCCGCGGTCGATGTGATAGACCCTGTTAATAATTGTAGTCCCTTCAGCAGCCAACCCGGCCAAAACCAACGCCGCCGACGCCCGCAAGTCGGAAGCCATCACGGGAGCAGCTATTAACGTCTTTACCCCGGCGACAATGACAACGGGGCCTTCTTTATGCAAATTTGCTGCCATTCGGCTCAATTCCGCAACATGCATAAATCTGTCAGGAAAAATCTTTTCGATTATGATACTATTACCTTCTGCAAGTGACAAAAGAACCATGAACTGGGCCTGCAAATCGGTGGGGAAACCGGGATAGGGCTGAGTGGTAATCTCGGTAGTTTTGATGGCACCTTTACGGGCAACAACACAACCATCACCTTCGACATCGACCGTCACCCCTATATTTCTGAACGAATCCACGACAGCCATCATATCATTGAGCCGACAATTTTTCAGTCGGAGTTCGCTTTCAGTGATAGCGGCCGCGACCATAAATGTTCCGGCCTCTATCCTGTCCGGAATTACTTCATACTCAACAGGCTTTAAGTCTTTAACACCTTCGATAATTAGTCGCGGTGAGCCGATACCGGTAATCTTGGCGCCCATTTTATTCAGACAGTTTGCCAGATCCTTTATTTCCGGCTCACAGGCAGCTGATTCTATAACTGTACGGCCTTTCGCTAATGTTGCAGCCATCAGAATATTTGCTGTGCCGAGAACAGTCGAGCCGAAAGGACCACCCAAAAAAATCTCTTTACCTTTCAAGCCATTCGGGGCTTCGGCGATGATATAACCGTTTTTAAGATGGATTTGCGCGCCAAGCTCTCGCAGACCTCTGACATGAATATTTACCGGCCTGTCGCCAATTGCACAGCCGCCGGGCATTGAAACCTCCGCCCTGCCGCAGCGGGCAAGCAGCGGACCAAGTATGCAGATACTCGCCCGCATCATACGTACAATTTCATACTCGCCTACAGGATTATCAATGACGCTGGAATCTATAGATAAATCACCGTTCGGGTCTCGGGCTATCTTACAACCCAGGTGTTGAAGCAATTTACCGCACACAGAGATATCAGAAAGCTGAGGGGCGGCCTTTAAGACCGATTCGCCGGGAGCTAAAATAGTTGCAGCCATGATAGGAAGACAGGCGTTTTTCGAACCGTTTATACTGACACTTCCGGAAAGCCGAACGGGCCCTTCGATGTGAAATATATC
>JAVVFI010000181.1:0-10465 GCA_032250555.1 Sedimentisphaerales bacterium | reverse complement strand
AAACCCAATTCAAACCCAATTCAAAGCCAATAAATCCAAAAACAAACCCAATTTAACCCAAAACAAAGCCAATTCAAATCCAATTCGGCTTGAAAATGGCCAGTTTGAACTCATCAGGATCTTAAAAAAAATAATTGAACTTTATTTTATAGTTGACGTAACATAATATGTATAACATACCATGTAAAACAAAATAATAGACTGGATGTTTTGAAGGAGATATTTTTATGAAATTTGAAAGTCAGCTATTGAAAGGAATTGCACCGGTGGTGGTACTGGAAATTCTGTCGCGCGGACCTATGTACGGCTATGAATTGAGCCAGGCCATCGAACAGCGAAGCGGTGAGATTCTTACGCTCGGTAAAGGCACGCTGTACCCGCTGCTTTATAATCTGGAAGCAAAGAAGTTAGTTGAAGGCAAGTGGGAGAGTAACCAGTCCAAACGCAAAAGAAGATATTACTCCATCACCGGAAGAGGCAAAGACCAGTTAGCAAAGCAAAAGGCACAGCTCAAAGAACTGACAACCGGCCTGAATCTCGTCTTCGGCGGTGCAATTACATTAACCTGACCTTGTATTTAGTTATCAGATTTTTTGAGACTTTGTACTGCAAAATACAAATATAAATAAGCGAGGCTGGCATTATGGTAAGAGAAAACGACATAAGTGATTTTCAAAATCTTCCTTCCTGTGCAGTAGTGTTTATAAAGCAGGTTTTGAAGAAAATGCGCTATCGCCGGAAGGTTCGTCAGGATGTGAAGGAAGAATTGACGGCGCATTTTGCAGATGAGCTGAAAGATTGCGAGACTGATGAAGACAAGGAGGAAAAGGCGAAGCAGCTAATTGCTGATTTTGGTGATGCGAAGCTTTTGGCTGTTTTATTGCGCCGGGCCAAGAAACGGTGCAGGCCGCTTTGGCGAACGGCTGTTGTGCGCAGCTTTCAGGTGTTTGGAATTATGGTTTTGTATTGTTGCGTATGTTTTATACCGCTTCTTGTCGGAAAGCCGACGATAAGTGTCAACTATATTGATTGGCTCAATGAGCTTGTTAAGAGTGATAGAAATGAATCAGATAATGCAAGACCGTTTTATGAAAAAGCTGCTGCATTATATGTTGAAAATCCAAAATGGCTGGATAAAAACAGGGCGAAATGGCCAACGGACTTAAACGATGTAGAACAGAAATCTTTATCGGATTGGCTGGAAGATAACCAGGGTGCTCTTGAGTCACTCAGGGAAGGCTCTAAACGACCCGACTTCTGGAACGAATACCAAAATGGTGAGGCTACAGTAAATAATACCCAATTATATAGTGACTTAATGGCCAGCGGTTTCGTCGATAATGTCATGGAAATTTTATCGACCTACAAATCTCTGACTCGGGCTCTTCGATGGCAGGTTTTATATGAAGCATATAATGGAGATATTGAAACTGCATTGAGGGACTGTATTGCTATTACAAAATTCGGCGGTCATTTACAGGGTCACGGTTTATTGATTGAGCAGTTAGTCGGCTTTGCACTTGAGGGTTTGGCCAATAGTACGATTTTTATTTTGCTGGACCGGGTAGATGTCCCGGCAGATATTTTGAAAAGCACCTATCAAGAATTAAACGAGCAATTCGATACCCAGGAGTCGGTTTTGTCTTTAGAATCGGAAAAAGTATTTTGGTATGACCAGATTCAACGGACATTTACCGATGATGGAAACGGTGGCGGCCGTATGCTGGCGCGTGGTATGCCCTATGTGGTTACAGATGACTGGAAGGAAAACCTATGGCGATTTGTCAGCTTCAATTATCCGGACAGGCAGGAAGTTGTGGGTAGTATTGATAAGTATTTTGGGCGATTTGCTGAGAAGCTTACTAAGACACCATGGGAGTTGCGCGATGAGACTATAGACGATCAAGTTTGGAATGAAGTTGATATAACACCTATAATGTTGAAGATCCAAATTCCTGCACATGAAAGAGTCGGTCAGATCACATGGCGGATGAAATCAGGCAGGAAGGCTCTGTTGACGGTGCTTGCGGTTATGCGATATGAGAAAGAGAACGGCCGGTATCCTGCAAATCTGAGTGAACTGGTTGAGGCAGGTTATTTGAAGAGATTACCGATGGATCCGTATAGTGATGGCCCGCTTGTTTATAGAAGAACAGAGAGTGGATTTTTACTATACAGCCTTGGTACAAATCTTAAAGATGATGGAGGGGAATTGGGTCTCAGAGGCGGAAAGCCAAGGATGTGGGCGGATGATGGCGATTGGATTTTCTGGCCGGTGGCAGAATAGCGGATAAAGTAATAGCGGGGGCTTTCGAGAAATACATTCGGGAAAAAGCAGACACTGTATTCTTGCAATTATATTTATCTGGGCTTATCATATCCTTTAAGATACAGCGTAGCTTAGACACTAATCATGAAAACGTTTTTACGGGAGGTAAATATGAGTTCCGGAAGATGTCCTTTGTGTTGCAATTCGAATTACAGATATAGCCGGCGTGATTTTCTGCGCGGCTCGACGGTATTGTTGGCAGGCTCATCTTTGCTGAACGGTTGTGCATCCTTGTCACAACAGAAAATGGTAACTGAGCCGATGCGTCCCTGCGGACCGGCGTCGAAGTACGTTCCGACAATCAAGGCGGCATTTGTGCGGCGAAAAGAAGATTACGGGATGTGGTGGCCAGGTGATATTTATGATGGAAAGGCTGCGAGGCTAAAGTACACTGTGCAATTAACCGAGACCGCCCGGGCGCTTGGTGTGAAATTCGATTTGCGTTCGGAGCCTGTTTACAGTTCTGCTGAGGCCGATGCATGGCTGGCTGAGGCAAAGGCCGCAAAGGCCGACGGCCTGATGGTATTGCTTTTGGACAGGCAGCAGCACGCCTGGCCTACTGTTCATAAGGCGATTGATACGGGAATCCCGGCGATTATCTTTTCACCGGTTGGTACCTCATTCACAACCAATACTATCGAACTTGCGGACAAACCCGGCTGTGTTATTTATTCGACTGATGATTTCAGCCAGGTGGCTTACGGGATGAAGATGCTTGCGGCAGGGGCCAGAATACACCATGCCCGCTGTATCGTACTTAAGGGCGATAAGCGATATGATGCGACGAGGGCCGAGGATTTGGGGATTACCTGGCGATATGTACCGGTTAAGGAGTACCTCGATGAATACCGAAGTTTACCATTCAACGATGAAGTGGTGGCTTTGGCGGAGAACTATATGAGACGGGCACGACGGCGTACCGGCGCCAGTAGGCAGGAGGTCATCAACGGAGCTAAGGGCTATTTCGCTGCTCGTAACATCCTCGAACGTGAAGGTGGTGACGCTATCTCTGTGGCCGGTTGTGTTAATATGGTTGTTGAAAGGCCCTGCATTGCGTGGTCGCGGTTTAATGACGAGGGAATACCGGCGGCCTGTGAAGGTGATGAAGGAGCGGCCGGCTCACTTCTTGTTGTAAACTATCTCTTCGACCGCCCGGGATTCATACAAGACCCAGTAGCCGATACTGCTCATCAGGCCGTCATTGGGGCGCACTGTGTCTGTCCGACGCTATTGAACGGTTTCGATAAACCGCCGGAGCCGTTCGATTTGACGCATCATCACGGAAATCTTGATGCGACGATACGCACTCTTTGGCGAGAGGGACAGCGCGTCACGGCGGTTGATGTTCAGCCCGGCAAAAGAACGAAGATGCTTATTTCGGCAGGGACGGTTCTGGATAATATCGATGTGCCGCCGGCCGGCGGTTGTGTGGTTTCGGTAAGAGTAAAATTTGACGGCGATCAGGAAGTGCTGAACTTTCCCGGCTTTCATCAGGTATTCTTCTATGGTGATTACCAACGCCATCTCGTGGAATTCTGCCGGTTGTTTAACTTTGAGGCACAGGTGGTTTAATGTTGTTTGTAATATAAGGCAATTAAGAATGAAAACGAGTAAATTATTCTATTTGTTTTTGGTACTAATATTCTTTACCGTCGGTTGCAAGAAGGAACCAAAGGCAACTACAACGACGCTGCACGAAGCTGTTCTAATAGGTAATCTCAAACGGATACAGTCGCTAATTTCAAGCGGTTCTGACGTCAATGCAAAAGACGAATACGGTGATACACCTCTGCATAAGGCGGTCTCTTGCGGATTCAGCAATGTAGCGGAACTGCTAATCGACAATGGCGCGGATATCAATGCAAGGAACGATGCTGGTGAAACACCCTTGCAGATGGCAGAGCTGTCTTACTACAGGGCATGGTCTGGATTGAAGGGTATCAGTTAAAATAATGTAGCTGAATTACTGATTTCAAAGGGTGCTGACGTTAATGCAAAAAGCTGGAGTGGCAATACACTTCTGCATGATGCCCTCCGGGGCGGTAACAAGTATCTTATTGTACTCCTTGTTTCCAGTGGCGCCAATGTGAATGTACAGAACCGGAGCGGCAACACTCCGCTTCACTACTTGGTTGGTATCACAACACTGCTATGGCCCCAGGTTTATGGAGACAGGGATGTAAACTTAAGCCCATTATTTATTGGTAACTTCGATGTTAACGCGGAACTCAAGAAAATCGACTCACCTCTGCACTCAGTGACTATTTTAGATCGCAAGGATTTAGCAGAAATGCTGATTTCCAGAGGTGCTGATGTTAATGTAAAAAACAGGAGTGGAAATACTCCTCTGCACCTTGCAAGTCGAAGGGGTCGCACAGATATGGTGGAACTACTGATTACAAAAAATGTCGATGTTAATATCAAAAATCAAAAAGGTCAAACTCCTCTACAACTGGCACAAGAGAGAGGCTACAAAGAAATTATTGAACTGTTGCTCAAGCACGGAGCTACGGAATAACTACATTGTGAGTGGATAGTGATATTTTTAGTCAAATGAAAACCGAGCAGGTTTTATTTGCCTGCTCGGGAAAGATATTCTTAAGAAAAGCCCTTTACAAGAGGAAATTTTATTGGGCCTGGCTTATAGTTCGCTGGGCTTTGCGCATGCGTCGGCGGTTCTTTTCCGAGGGTTTTTCATAATAGGCGTTGCGTTTCATATCTCTTATTAGCCCCTCTTTTTCGCACAGCTTTTTAAAACGTCTTAACATTGACTGTACTGATTCACCAGCACGCGATTTAACTTTCAGCATAAAAATCAAAAACCTTTCCTGTACTTATAATCTCTTATTACAAGCAATCCCAAAATAATATTATTATGTATTTAATTCGTCAAAAAACGTAAGTTTGATTACTGTAAGGTATATTTTTAAGTTTTTCAAGCCAAAAAATGTCAGGTTATGATTTTTGCTTAAAAACGCTGTTTTTGGACGATAAATCTGAAAAATTGTCTAAAAAATCCTTAAATTTGCCATATTTTGAGGATTCCTTGAGAGATATGGGCAATTATGTTAAAATAAAACGGTAATTTTTGGAGGTATATCGTATTTGGAGAAATTTCGTCAGACGCTAAAAGTAAAAAAAGAGCGGGCGATTCTGGTCGCCGCAATCCTACGCCGCAGAGATGAAGCGGGTGATTTGTCGGAACTAACAGCCTTAGCAGAGAGTGCCGGTGCTGTTGTCGTGGATAGATTCCCACAGAAAATCCGCACAATCAATCCCGCCACTTACATAGGTAAGGGCAAAGCCAGCCAGCTTTCCGGCAGGGTCAAGCGATTCAAAACCGATGTTGTGATATTTGATAATGATCTGTCTCCGGGGCAAATTCGTGAGCTTGAGAAGATTGTCGAAGTAAAGGTTCTTGATCGCAGCGAGCTTATTCTGGATATATTCGCCACGAGAGCAAAAACCAAACAGGCAAAATTACAGGTCGATTTAGCCCAGTTGGAATATACATATCCGCGATTGACCCGTATGTGGTCTCACTTAGACAGTGTAGCAGGGGCGGGTGGAGCGACGGCTGCCGGTGCGGTCGGTGGTATAGGAACCAGAGGCACGGGTGAAAAGCAGTTGGAGATTGACCGACGATTAGTCAGCAAGAGAATCACGGAACTAAAACGCGAACTTGCAAATATCGACAAACGCAGGGTTCGCGAAATTGACGGCAGGAGAGGATTATTTAAAATCTGCATGGTCGGCTATACCAATGCGGGCAAAAGCACACTTTTGAATACACTTACTGATGCGGAGGTTTTTGTCGAGGACCGGCTGTTTGCAACGCTTGATACTCGAACAAGAAAATGGTCACCGGAAAAAGGGATTGAGGTTCTGTTAAGTGATACTGTAGGATTTGTGAAAAATTTACCACATCAATTAGTCGCCTCATTCAAGGCAACTCTGGAAGAGGCTGTCAATGCTGATTTACTCCTGCATATTATCGATGTGGCAAATCCTGATGTGCTCAAGCAAATCGAATCTGTAAATAAAGTTCTCAAAGAAATAAACTGCGGGGAAAAACCTGTTTTGGAAATATTTAACAAGGTCGATGTTGTCAGGGAAATCAGCGACCTTGAGATACTTCAGACGCTATACCCAGATGCGGTAAGTATATCAGCTAAAACCTGCTACGGTCTTGATGAGTTGAGCAAAGCTGTCACTTCAAGATACAGGGGCACTGAGCTTGTACTTCGGGTCGTAAGCAGCCAGTCGAACGGCAAAGTACAAAGTTTTCTTCGTTCGCGAGGGATGATTTTAAGCGAACAGTACCAAGACAGCTCAGTTCTGATTGAAGCCAGGCTCGGTCGGAACCAACTACCTGAACTCAAACGACTGGGCCCCGAAGATATCGAAATACTGCAGGGTTGAACTCTGTTATTCAGTAAATTTCACTTGTTCTCGTGATGAAAATATAGTTTTGAAACCTACTTAGATATTTTTCTTGATTTTAGGGCACAAAAAGTATATGGTTTCTTTGTGGGCGACAAATCGTAATTTCAGAAGCTACAGGTGCGATATGGATGAAAGAAGAGGCTTCACACTTATTGAGCTTTTGGTGGTGATTGCTGTGATCGCTGTATTGATGGCTATATTGATGCCGGCGCTGAACGCAGCGAAAAAGCTTGCCACGGGTGCGGTTTGTTTGAGTAACCACAGGTCTCTAACGGCGGGATGGATAATGTATGCTGACGACAATGACGGTGTGCTGATGTGCAACGGGGCTTGTTATGACCAGGCGGATGATGACAGTCCGTGGGTCCATAGGCCGAAGGATATTACCGGATCTAATCTGTCTTATAATCCGGCGCCGGAGACGATCACGAATCAGGACCGCTATCGCGGAATTCAGCAGGGAACGATGTGGCAGTACGTCAAGGATGTTGATGTCTATCACTGCCCGGGTGACAATCGCAAAAGTACCAGGCGGGCTCCGCGTGATTGTTTTCGCAGCTATTCGATATCCTATGCTTTTGGCGAGCTTCGCACCAAAGACGCCAATCGAAGTACAGGTTATCGTTACTACAGGAAAATACAGGAAGTTAAAGATGCGCCTCGTTTTTACGTCTTCGTTGAAGAGGAGCATAACGGCAGCCGCTATGGTGAAAACGAAGGAGGATGGCATTTGCCATTCGGCGGTGGTACCAATTACTTAACTAATCCGGGTAGTTGGACTTTTTACGACCCTCTAGCTTCATATCACAATAAATCCAGTACCTTTGGTTTTGCCGACGGTCATGCGGACAGGCGCAAATGGATGGATAAGAGGACCCTTGAGTTCATCCGGGTAAATGCTGCTGACCCATCATCACATTCGGGGATTTCGACATCTTCACCTGGCAATGAAGATCTCCAGTGGCTGCTGGAGCACTTTATCGATAGAAAGCGTGTCAATTGATTGGATCGACAAGGCGTATTAAATCCTTGTTATAGACAATTATACATTCAAATCTCAAGGTGCGATATGAGTGGAAGAAAAGGATTCACACTTATCGAACTGTTAGTTGTGATTGCTATCATTGCTCTTTTGATGGGGATTCTCCTTCCTGCTCTGAGTGCTGTTCGAGAACAGGGCCGACGGGCAGTTTGTGCTGCTAACGAGAAGAATATGGGGCTGGGATTGCGATTGTATGCCAACGACAATGACGGCAAGCTGCCACTTAATGAAATAGATCGCTGGTTGTTCGACGTTTCATACTGGACAACGGATATTATTCTTCGAACGGGAGCATTTGACCGTCATATATTCTACTGTCCTTCCTGGTCTCAGCGGGACAATATTATCTTCTGGCGATATGGGGAGAATCTTCCTGCCGGTACACCTGAAAGCTATGACCGAGCAGAGCCGGCGACTGAATCAACCCGTAAGAATTATCACAGGATTATGGGATACTTCTGGCTCATTGATACGGTCGCGGGCAGACAAAATCCACCCATGAGTCCGGACAATCAGCACAAGGAATGGGTCAGGTCCATAATCGACACGAAGAGATCTGCCGCGACGGTTGAGCTTATTACTGATGTCACTGCAAGTAACGGGGCGGACAGGTTTCAAGCGGATTTTACCAAGGCGACCGGCGGTTGTTGGTCACGCTGGCAGGTATATGACAGGACGAACCATATCAAAGGAGGGACCCAAGCTGCCGGGAGTAATGTCATTTTTGTTGATGGGCACGTTCAGTGGCGGAATTTCGATGAAATGGAACACCGCTGGTTCTGGCAGAATAACGGCAATCCCTGTTTCTGGTGGTAAGACATCTGTTTTTCTCAAATTTTGCTTGCCAATTGTATATCATTCGGGTATATTTAGTTCAGGAATTAAGGGTGATTAAGTTTGATTAGTCGGCTTTAAAACTATCATTCCCGAGATTTGCTTTTTTTAGTCCTATTGATACTGAGATATTAACGTAAAGGAATATACTCATGAACAAGGGATTTCACACAAACCAGACTATTTTGTTTTCGGGAATGGCGTTTTGGTTAGGTATTGCATTCTTGTTTTGTTCGGCGACTTTAGCGGATCAACTCAGTCCAAATCCGAATCCGGTTGGGAATACTATTCACATTGACTCTACCACTTCAGTTGAAAACAATGAGGTTTTCAATAACCAGGGTATTATCGACAATGAGGGCACCATCGACAACGAGCTTTTCATCGACAACCCGGGCGACATCGACAACTCTGGCACCATCGACAACAAAGGTATCATTTTCAACTGGACCTCAGGTACCATCGATAACGAGGATTTAATCTTAAACTTGATGATAGGCGAAATCTTCAACGAGGGCTTGATCGAAAACCGGAGTTTGGGCACTATCGAAAACTCTGCCACCATCAGCAATCGGAGCTCTGGTGCCATCGGCAACTATGGCTTCATCCACAACTTGCTCGGGGGCTATATCAGCAATGGAGGCACCATCAACAACGAGAACACCATCGACAATGAGGGTTTTCTTGACAACACGGGCCTAATCTACAGCAATGCCTTAATCGATAACTCAGACACCATCTACAACTCGAGCTTGGGAATTATCTACAATTCTAATTCCGGCACCATCTACAACAGGAGCTCAGGCACCATCAGCAACTCGGGCACTATTGACAACTCGGGCACCATCTATAACTCGAGCTTGGGCACCATCGCAAACAGCGGGGATATCCAGGCCTACGGCCCCATCAACAATTCAGGTACCATCAACAACTTGAGCACGGGTTTCATTGGTAACTGGGTGGACACTATCGACAATACCGGCGTCGTCAATAACGAGGGCTTAATCTTCCTCCAGAGCCCGGGAACCATCAAAAATTCTGACGGAGACATCTACAACAACGGTACCATCGAGAACCTGGGTACCATCGACAACGGCAACTTTATCGACAACTCGGGCACCATCAACAACAGTTTCATCGGTGGCGGCAGCTACTTTGGCACCATCAACAATTCCGGCATCATCAATAATTCGGGTACCATCAACAACGATGTCGGTTGGCATACCTTTGGAGTAATCAACAACCTGGGTATCATTAACAATTCAGGTACCATCAATAACTTACAAGGTACTTTTAACAATCAGGGGACATTAAAAGGTACGGGCACCTTTATAGGAACTCTTGAGACAGGTACTGGAATAGTAGCCCCCGGCGGCTCAGCAGGAACCATGTTTATAGATGGTGATTATATCCTCGACGGCATCGGTGTTCTTGATATAGAAATCGGGGGATTTTCGGCTGGAACATTTGACTTTTTAGACATCACAGGGACGGCCACTCTATTGGGAGGAACCATTGATTTCTCATTCATAAGTGGCTATGACATTGCTACGGAGATATCCCCGGGTCAGAGTATGGTGCTACAATTCCTTCAAGCCGGCGGTATCAGTAGCTTTGCATCCTCATTTACATATGATTTCTTAGGCAGCCCTCCGGGTTTTCATTACGACGTTTTTCAGCAAGGCAGCGGATTGTTCTTTGAGGCCACCAATACAGTCATACCTGCTCCGGGTGCTATTCTGCTCGTTGGTATAGGCGTAGGTCTTGTCGGCTGGCTGAAAAGACGTAGAACATTTTGAATTACATACTGAATT
>JAVVFI010000180.1:0-10467 GCA_032250555.1 Sedimentisphaerales bacterium | reverse complement strand
TTCTTACACAACAGCATGTAAATGTCAACCTCATTTCCATCGTTTTTATGGTGTTTTCATATCACAGGAGTCGATAAATTTTATAAGAATTTGGATTTCATCCAGCTTCTCCAGGAGCTACACTGCAAAAAGTTGGTTTTGTTTTTCCTGATTCACCAAATGTCTTCCAAGGACTAATACGCTGTCTTTTCTATGGATCTAAGGAAGCTCACCTTTGATATGTGTCAGCTCATCCGAGCCAGCAATCTTCCTACCATCTGCAAAGATGCTAAAGCCTTTGCCCCTGTGGTATTTCCGGCCGCTTCTGTCCCACAGAACAGTAAGTACCCGCCCGTGATAATGAACATTGTCGAGACAGAACCAGTCCCATGCATCCTCTGGGATTAAAGGATCAACGATTATAGTCTCATCCTGCCGAGGTATAAGTCCAACAAGCCCGCTAATTACCAAGTCACAAAAAGTTGAATGATTGTAGTATCGGCTTCTATCTGAGTCGGGCCTCAGCCACTTACCATTTAACTCATCGAGATATTCCCCGATATACGGTTTACCTCTGTACCTATGAGATCGAGCATATGTCATAAGCGCATCAAAGTAGTCTGTCTTATTAACGTGCTGCTGCTTGTAGTTTCGCAGAACATTTGCCAATCCGACCAGCGTCTGGCTCGTAGCGTAGGGCCAGACAGCACCGTCCCACTCACACGTTCCAACACCGTGACTTCTGAACTGAGGATGCCTTCGTTCTGCTGTCATGATCCCCATTGGGGCCTTGAATCCTTTCGAATCTGTTAGCTGTTGCCAGGCGTATTCGTACCCAGGCTCCGGCAGATTGAAATACCACGGGATGAATCCGATCTCCTCCCGCACATCTGCAAGCTTACCATTCGGATACCGCACCTTAAAGAACTTCGCCTGCTTGTCCCACATTAGCCTTTGAACAAGCGACTTTAGTCTGGCTGCCTTTAGAGCGTATTTTTCTGCAATATCTTTTTTGCCTGCAAGTACCGCTACTTTTGAAATAGCCATCGCATTGGCATACATATAACTGTTCAGGGGAGGCCGGGCGTTTTTCTCTTTGCGCGAACCGCTGATCGACTCCTCCATACCATCGCGCACATCATATTGCCAATACAGTCCGTTTTCGAGACCTCTTTCTTTTTCCCATGCCTGGTAATCGTCTATAAAAGCGTTCAGCAGTTTCGTTACAAATTCCTTATCCTGATTTACCAGATACCTGTAATAGAGTGCCCATGTCGCCCAGTTGCTGTACTGATGAAAATGCGGCTGCAAATCGCCATAATTACCGACAAACCAGAACCGGGCATAATCATCAATATACCGTTTGTCATGCAGCCACGTACCTTCATAGATATGATGCCCAAGTGCACAACTTATCGTGTTGTATTTTCCGCTGTGACCAACCTTATCGAGAAACTCAGTGAAAACAAATCCATCCGGCGTTTTCTTTATGTGCTTTCGAAATGTCCACCATCGAAAATAATAAACCTGCTCGAAGCTCTTGTCAGGACATTCAAAGAAAGGAATATTTTGGGACATCCACGCCCACGATTGCATATTCGAGATGTAATTAACGATGTTTTCCGGCTCCATCGTGTTGAAAAAATCAACGTGATATTTAAAAGCATCTGAATCAAGAACAAACATCGAATCTTGCTGCCTTTGTTCATCGCGTGAAGTATCAATGTTATTCTCAGGCTTGCGGTAATCCACAAACTGTGTTGGGTCAGTACCGTTAAGCCATTCCTCGACATTCGTGTAGCCGTCACCATCGGAGTCTTTGGCACCATCAAACGGGTCGTTCCATTTCAGAGAAAATTTCTTTTCCCATCTATCCGGCATTCCATCATGGTCGCTGTCTGCAGGTGCTGGTGAGGAATTATACTGCGGCCAACCACCGACATCGGAGGGTATATCAACAATTCCGTCCTGGAAAGTGGGCTTACCGGTGTGAACGATATCGATAATGCGTTCGTCAACAAGGTCACGCTTTGGCAAAGTTGCACCCGCACGGGCCAGCACGAGTTTATAAGCCTCCTCGGCACTTTGCTGAGTGATAGGTAATGCTGGTGCTGGGGCAGTTGCGCGAACCTTTTTGATGAGAGTTTTAATCTCTGCCTGCGTTGGAGCGTCGTCAAATTGCACACCGCCGTCCCAGTTGTCGGCTGTGACTCGAGGATAACCTAAAACGAAATTATCAGCCACATACCATTTGCCATCTCGCTGAGCCTCGCTGTACATATCAAGGTGTTGAGGTCTGCAAATGCGATAACGAACAGCTCCTTCGTTAACAGCAGGTCCCGGCTTATAGTAGTTGGCCACTATATTGACCATGGAACTTGCGTCGCCTCCATCGACGGTACGGTGCCGCCAGTTGAAAAGAACATTGTTACGGAAATCAAAATGGTCCCCCCAGCCAATACTGGGATTTCTGCCTGTGTTACACGCAAACAAATTGTGGTGGAAAGAGCAGTTCTTTCCGCCCCAGGTAGCCCCGAAAGCATGGTTGTTCAAATCGAGAGCCTCGCTGGATATGCACCATTGAATGGTTAAATTTTCGACTGGCATTTTTTTATCCGGGCCACCGGGCATTTTCTTCATATACCGGTAAAGAGAAAGATTTTCATCCAATCCCCAACTTGCGGAGCAATGATCCACGATAATATTTCCCACAGGATAGCCGCCCAGGGCATCGTTGCGGTCTTTTATATTGCCGCGACGAAAACGCAGATAACGCAATATCACATTATGAGTATTGATTTCGGTTGTTTGGCCGCGTATGCAAATGCCATCGCCGGGAGCGGTCTGGCCGGCAATGGTTATATACGGATTGGAAATTGTAAGAAGTTTTTCCAGTGTTATAATACCCGAAATACGGAAGATTACGATTCGCGGTCCTTTTGCTTCAATTGCTTCTCGCAGGCTCCCGGGGCCGTCATCATTGAGGTTAGTCACCTCGAGAACTTTTCCGCCACGGCCTCCGGGTGTAAACGCTCCGGCACCTTCGGCGTCCGGAAAGGAAGGAATTGCAGATTTTTCCAGGACATTACAGTCGGCTCTGACACTAAGAAGCACAGTAATCGCGAGGATTGTAGCCAATATGTTTAAACAAAAACGTCCGGAGCCGGCAAAGACCAGCGTTGCGTATAGTTTCGCCATTTCAGTTGTGACAGTGTGAGTCAACCGATATTTCCAATATGATCTCATCAACAGTACTCCTACACACCCAGATTTAATCAAAATGCCTAAAAGGATTATCGCAGGAAAAATGAGTAAAGAGTTACACTCAATGGAACAGCTTCCAGCCGGTCAAAAACTCCTGTGAATGAGGAAGGAGTGATTTCCACCTGATGCGGTTTTCCCGGCGCATTGTATGACCATTTACTCGGTCCGGTTAAGGTCCACTTTCGCCCCCGGCCGGTCAGTTCGCCGCCACTCAACTTCAAAGTAATAGGCTGAGATTCTCCGCCTGGATTGACAATAGCAACGGTCAAGACTTCATGATTTGGCGACAAAGCAGCGGAAACGTCAAGCGGTTTGAAATCGCCGCTGATTTTGACCGGTATTTCGCCGAAATGCTCACGGTAGAGCTTTAATACAAGTCCTGTGGTTTCGAATTCGGCCTGAGTTTTCGTAGTTTTAATTGCGCCGATAACGTTAACGGTCTGTGCGTAGTTGGCCATGAAATAAATGTCGCTATTACGGAAGAACTCATGCAGGCCAACCGCAATTCCAAGGCCATCCTGAAGAAAGTACCGAACACCCAGCTCTCCATATTCGTTCGGACCATACCAGTAATTCCACTCGTCCATTGCAATACGGATGTCTTTGTCTGCAAGTGAGGGAATCGACCTGCGATATCCACGATGAGCTTCGGCCACATCACGGATTCTTTCAGAAATCTGACTGACGTGTGAAATAACATCGTCTCTGTCCTGCCAATAAAGGTGCTCGCTGATAAGACTCATGTGGTCGGCACATGTGGTGAGCATTTGTTCGCTCCAGCGTCCTTTTGCCCCGACCGCGATGGGCTTGAATGTCGGATCCACCTGGCGCATTTTGTCAACCACGCTATTGTGCTTTTTCATATATTCTTCAAGCGGCATATGGCCAAGCTGCCAGTTACCATACATTTCATTACCGATAGCCCACCATTTGACACCGAAAGGTTGTGAATGGCCATTTTGAGCCCGCAACCTGCCCATAGGCGTATCCGGGCCGCCATTGACATACTCAATTTCTTCGGTTGCCGCTTTAGCATCTCCCAGTCCGGTGTTCACGGCTATAAAGGCTTCGGTGTTGATTTCGCTGCACAGCTCCATAAATTCATGGATACCTACATCATTATGTTCAATGCCCTTCCATGCCGGATTTTTACGAGGAGGACGCCGATCCGGATCGCCGATACCATCCTTCCAATCGTAACCACTGACAAAATTACCGCCGGGCCAGCGGTAAACCGGCGAATTAAGCTGCTTCAGCAGTGCCACCGTATCTGCACGCCAGCCCAGGATATTATCCGCAGGCATAAGTGAGACGGTGCCAATCATAAAGTACCCTTTGCCTCTGCTTACAATCTCCAGACGGCCGTTATCAGTTGAGCCTTTGGCCGTAAAACGTAATGGAAACTTTATGTATGTGTTTCCGATTTTATCAATCTTCACTGTCTGGCGGTCACTCGCCCCACTACCCCATACGAGACTGACTTCAATGGGCGCAGCTTGTGGATTGCCCGCCAGCACAATTCGACCTGTATATTCTTTGCCTTCGAGAATTCCCAGACGTTCCTGAAGTAAGCCGGCCGGTTGCCTTTTCCCGGATAAAGTGATCCTCGGTGTGTGTTCACCAACGTAAGAATTTTCCGTAATCATTGATACGGCCTTCTTGTCACCGATTATCATCCATGGAGAGCTGGTCAACAGCTCATATGGGTGACCTTCGCCATCATAGGACCTCATACCAGGTTTATACATAGTCCACGCCGGGGCCTGCCCATCAACGGGGTAATAAAACTTCCGGTCCTCCAGCATCTCCGCCCAGATGCCCCCATAAATACACCGGCCTAAATGCTCGATGAACTGGCCGTAGATATATTTGGAAATGGGCTCGCCCGTTTGATTGAGATTAACACTGACTGTGGAGCCTTGTGCCTGAGTCGGAATCAACGCACAGGCCAACACTACAATCTGAATCGTAGAAACAATCAATATTTTTTTCATGATTGCCGACTCGCTTATCTTTCGACCGAGCAGTACTATATACATCATTTCATTACCTCCTTTGGCCTGGAAGCAGATATTTCTGCCTCATATCTTCGGGATTAAAGGCCCGGTTACAAAACCAGGCATTCCTGTTAACCATAATACCAAAATCTTTCCAAAGTTGCAAAAATCTAAAGCCGTTTTACAAAGTTTCTCCTGTCGAAAACATCAACATGCCACTTTGAATAGTACTTAAATAATCACCAGTTCTACAATTGTCACAAGCAGCCATAACGCCATTTCACGCTTCATGCTAATGGTGATATCATTAATGTGGGAGCTTACGACGGCGCTGACGAGGCAAGCAAAAGCTCTTAAAATTGAATGGAAAATCTCCCCAAATAAAGAAAAGAAGGTTTTTGCTCAAAACCTTGAGAAAATCCTTGCAAAATCAGTCAGTTTTGTATTAAAATACTTTTTAGCGAATCACTTTTTAATTTGAGAGGAATATCAAATGACAAAGAGAAGCTGGGCCGTTCCGTTTATACTTTCTGTGCTATTATGTCCTGTAACAAGCACATCTCAGGAACCATCCGTTTACATTGTTACTGTTGCAGGCGAGAAGCTCACCTTTACTGCCCGACCGGAACTCGGTTACGTGTTAAAAACACAGCAAAATACTTTTAATACCGAGGCCCTCAGCGGGATGGTACAACTCTTCGCAAACGCAGAAATAAAACCTATTCGCGGTTTGAGGAGAAAAGACACCTCAGTTGTCTATAACGGCAAATCCGCCGATGAAAACAAAAAGACTATCACAGCGCTGGCAAGCAATAACCAGGTTCGGTATGCGGCGCCGCTTTTTTCATCTAATGGCGAGACAGTAGCTGTCATACCGGAGATAGCCGTCCGTGTAACAGCCGAAACAGACGCCCAGGAGCTGCGAGAGCTTTGTGAATCGATGGGCATGGCTATTATAAAGAAACTGGAATTCACTGAGCAGGAATATCTCATAGAAGTCCAGGGGACAGACGCAATTGATGTGTTCAATGCTGTTGAGCAGTTCGGGCAGATTTCGTTCATTGAGTGGGCCTGTCCGAACATCGCATTTCAGCCCAGGTTACTCGATCAGGTTATACCCAACGATGAGTATTTTCCCAAATCAGTGGGACTTACATAATACCGGACAGACAAACGGGACTCCTAACGCGGATATCAATGCTCCGGAGGCCTGGGAAATAACTACGGGAGACCCGAATATTGTAATCGCAGTGCTGGACAGCGGCGTTGACGCCAATCATCCGGATTTGATTAACAACCTCGTGCCGGGGTATGATTTCGTTGATGATGACTCTGTACCGGACCCATGCCTTAGCAATCCTGAAGATGGCCATGGTACGAATTGCGCCGGGCTCATAGCGGCCCAGGGCAACAACGGCATTGGCATCACAGGTGTCACGTGGGACTGTAAGATAATGCCCATCCGAATCCTGGGCGAAATTGAAATTTATGAAACGGATGCCGATATAGCAACCGCGTTCCGATGGGCTGCTGAAAACGGTGCTGACATCCTCAGCAATAGTTGGGGAGGGTATCTCCCGGGAACATTGACCCATTCGGCCATAATAGATGTCACGAAACAGGGTGGAATCGGCCGGAATGGAAAAGGCTGTGTCGTGCTCTGCTCTTCGGGGAATTGGGAGGGTGGCGGTCCGGTCATATACCCCGCAGCATATTCAGAAGTTATTGCCGTCGGCGCAGTTGATCATGACAACGAAGTCTGGAACTACAGTGCATTCGGCCCGGAACTGGACTTAGTTGCACCAAGCGGCGGAATAGGGCGTACTGATTATTTCTTCCGCGGCAAGGCGTTTCAGTGGACTACGGACATCGTTGGAATTCCAGGATACAGCATAGAGAATCTCGACATTAGTCTATTAGACTACAGCGACTCAATGGGAGGTACCTCCGGGGCCTGTCCGATAGCGGCAGGTGTAGCAGCCCTTATCCTCTCAGTTGACCCGAACCTGACTAATATTGAAGTTCGGCGTATCATGGTTGATTCCGCTGTCGATCTGGGCGAGGAAGGCTGGGATGAATATTATGGCTCAGGGTGTGTGGATGCCTTTGCAACAGTAAGTCTCGCACAAAATCCACAGTCACCGACTACACCACCTGGAATACCGTCCGGCATTATATTATATGTCGATGATGATGCCACCAATGATCCCGGCCCGGGTGATGCTGATATAAGTGACGACGATGAAGACGGCTCACCTGAGCATCCATTCGATACTATACAGGAAGCCATCGATAACGCTTCCGACTCTGATACCATCATTGTCCTGGACGGGGCATATTCAGGCAATGGTAACCGTGACATTGACTTCAAAGGCAAGGCTATTACGATTCGCAGTGAAAACGGACCGGAAAGCTGCATTATTGACTGCAAGAAATTGGGGCGCGGCTTCTATTTCCATAGATCCGAAGGAGCGGATTCAGTATTAGATGGCTTAACTATCACCAATGGAAGTGCAGACGAAGGCGGCGGCATTTATTGCGGCAACAGTTGCAGTCCAACGATAACCAACTGCGTGCTCAGCGGGAATATTGCGATTTCTTTAGGCTGGGAAGGCGGCTATGGCGGTGGAATGCTCAACGAAAACAACAGTCCGACAATAACTAACTGCACATTCAGCGGTAATGAGGCCGAATATGGAGCCGGGATGTATAATTATGACAGCAGCCCCATCTTGGCCAACTGCACATTCAGTGAAAACGTGACAATCTGGGACGGTGCAGGGATGTTCAACGATTGGAGTAATGCGGATTTAACCAATTGTATATTCAGAGGAAACTCAGCCGGCGACTGGGGTGGAGGGATATCTAACAGCGGCGGCATACAGAACATAACCAAATGTACGTTCAGTGATAACTCGGCGGTCGGGTATGGCGGGGGAATATATAACGACTGGAATCAACTGACAGTTAGCAATTCCATATTCAGTGGAAACACAACGAGCTGGGGCGGGGGAGCGATGTATAACGATTGGAGCAGCCTGACGGTGACTAACTGCACATTTACCGGAAATGCCACAGACTTCGGAAATGGAAATGCACTTGCTTTCGATTCTTCTCTGTGGAGTGAACCGAGCGTGCTTGAGCTTACCAACTGTATCCTCTGGGACGATGGAGATGAAATATGGAATAATGACGATTCGACAATCACCGCTGCCTTCAGCGACATTAACGTTGATACTCGTTCTCTCTGGCCGGGTGAGGGTATTATTAAAAACAAGCCGTTATTCGCAGATCCGGATAACGGGGATTATCATTTGAAGTCTCAGGCAGGCAGGTGGGATCCGGTAAGTCAAAGCTGGGTCACAGATGAAGTGAGCAGTCCGTGTATTGATGCTGGAAATCCGATTACTTCGGTTGATTCAGAGCCGCTGCCCAATGGCGGTATAATCAATATAGGAGCTTATGGCGGCACGGCCGAGGCGAGCAAAAGCCCTGAAAACTGAGGGGAAATTCCGCCAAGTAACTCGGCGGGCTGAATCTTCCTGGATTTTGTATCAGGTATGAAATAATAACAGCTTTTCAGATTTCCGAAGGCACTTTGTCAGGTATGGAGTTTTTGACAAATGCTTTAAGTGACTCCGGCTCGGCTACTTTTCGATAGCCCATCGCCTTTATAACTTCAAAAACCTCTGTCCAAGTCGGAAAGCGTTTCGAATTCTTTCTTTTATATTCATCAATTGCCAAAAGAAACTCAAACTGCTCATCAGACATCTGGCCTTGCTCGGCGGCTTTTCTTTCTTCGCTCAGCCGTCTTCCAGGCCCCCGTCGGCGGTCAAGCCCTAAACGTCTGTCAACAACATTAGCTCTGCGGTCCTGGTCGCCACTATAGTCTGGAATGTTTTCTTTATCCATTATGTTAAACCTTATTTTTAACTTGTTAACTCATAGGATATGAGAGCAGTCAAGAACTGCACGGTTAGAATTACAAGAGACTGTTCGGTCTTTTGAATTCGTCTGTGGCCAGAAGACTAAAAGTCATCTTCAAAAAGATCATCATCGAAATCGGCGCCGTCTCCTTCATCGAGAGCATAATCATAGAAATCATCATATGCCTGCTGCGACTCAATTATTACGTGTGCTTCATCGAGAAAATCTTCCGGAACCATTACGGCGATTTCTTTGGAACCTAATGCCGGCTCTTTCTGCTCACTGATTACCGCTGATACATCATTGACTTCCAGCAGAGATTTGAACTCTCTGGCCTGCTCCAAATCATCGGCAAAAGCAACGACAACATACCCTTGCAGTTTGGCTTGTGATCTATGTGCTTTTTTGGAACGCTTTGCCATTTTATTCCTCCACAACAAACTTGGGGCTAAAACCCCTTTCCAACGTTCAATATCCCCTCTTTTTAATCATCCCGTCTTTGATAGAGAAGGCATCAAACACTTCTCTTTTGAATATTTTCGTCAAATTAGACTCCATAAATTATCAAAAATTAGCAACTTAAACGAAAAACTTTGACTTACCGGTTCCATCTCTTTGACCAACCTGTGCCTGAGGCTCAATTATTGTGAAAATTTAGTGTTTTAAGCATGTTTTTGTCGCAAATACCGTATTACATATAATAACAACGCCCAATAACTTGCCGGACTTTAGGATTTTGCGTCAACGTAATTACAATTTAAACATTTAAAAGGGAGGATTTCAGAATGGCAAAAGAATCTTTGATCGTAGCAGGCAAAGTTAAGGCTTATATCAAAAGCAAAGAGATGATGACCTCATCCGACACTCTTGAGACACTCAGTGATAAGGTTTATTGCATGCTTGACGCTGTAATAGCCCGAACTCAGGCCAATCGTCGCAGTAAAGTCAAGGCATAGGATCTGTAGGCTCAGTTAGAAACCTACCGGCATTTCCTTTCTAACAGGAATAACAACTTATTCGCTAACATCTTTTGATGAAACATCTTATGGCCACAACAGCCTTGTTCAAAACAAACCGTTCCGCTACCAAAGAAAGCGAAACGGCTTGTTTTACGGGTTCAAAAAGATACAAAAACACATTCCTTTTGCTAAAGTGAATACAGTAAGGATATGTACTCCCCGGTTTCTATAAGGCCCAAACCAACGGATTTTGTTCCGATAATCATAACAGGCGTAAGCTAAAGCCTGTTTTATGCTTATAACAGTAAAAATTAATACAATCCGTATTCCTATTGGCCACC